>JANMIV010000171.1:0-1069 GCA_031375995.1 Bacteroidota bacterium | reverse complement strand
ATTGGATTAATTCCTGCCTATTAGCACAATTTAAGCCGCCAAAATTAGAGAAAATGATGTCAAACTTCTTGCCCTCTAATTTACTAGCCAAATCAGAAAAACTGCATACAAATAAATTTATTTTTACCTGCTCCTGAATCGCTTTTTGCTCTGCGGCTGCAACCATCTCTTTACTAATATCTGAAGCCGTTACCCTGTGTCCTTTAGAGGCAAGCCATAAAGCATCCTCACCTGTACCGCAGTTAATTTCAAGTATATCTAATTCTTGCTTCCCCATTAGCTGCTTGGCTGTCCATTTCCTCACACTTTTACGTTGAAGCGAACCAATTATACTATAGGTAAAATCGGTATCGTAAGTATTGGCTAAAACATCAAAATTTGAATCAGTTGACATATTTTTTAATGCTCCATTCTGCCAATAAAGTTTGAGGAATTCTATATGATAAACTAGCTATTTTACTCATTTTTCCTGCATTCCTTAAAGCAGAAAAAGCCTGTTTTTGTCTGAATTTATAATGAACGAAACGCTGCAATTTTTTATAAAAATCTGCTGGATAAGTGGCATTGAACATAATAGCCAACTCATCTGAATCAGTCCAATTGGTTTTACCTTTCATTTGTTCTTTTACTGTATTGTAAAACTTAGTTCCAGGTAATGGATAAGACACTGAAATACCTATATCATGTGGCATTAGTTCAAACAACATTTTTAAGGTCAATTTTATATCATCATAGGTTTCGTTGAGGTAACCAAACTGCAAAAAGAAACATGGTTTTATTTTATGTTGCTTCATCAATTGGGTTGCTTTTGCTATTTGCTCTATTTTGGTGCCTTTGTCCATGGCATCCAATATTTTTTGCGAACCGCTTTCTGCTCCCACCCATACTTCATCGCAACCTGATCTGGCCAAAGCCTCTATTTGGGTTTCTTTTTTGTTGGTGGCTAAACTCTCTTCCAAAAGCAAATCAACGCGTGATTGAATTTTATACTTAACTTTCAGTTTGTTTTTTTCTACCAAATTAGCAAACTCCGAAACCCAATTGGGTTTTAAACCAAATATATCATCGC
>JANMIV010000164.1:0-8167 GCA_031375995.1 Bacteroidota bacterium | reverse complement strand
TAGCAATAACTATAACAATACACAACTAAGTGCAGAAGTGAGATGGGCTTATAAAGAATTGTTGATTGCCAGAGGCAATGATAGATTGCGTTTAAGACGTTCATTAGTGCCAGTGATTACCTTAACCTACACACACGGTTTTAAGGATATTTTGGGAGGTAATTTTGATTATAATAAATTCCAAATTCATATAATACACCATGCCAATACTGGTGTATTTGGTACGGCTGATTATTGGCTTACAGCAGGTAAAATTTGGGGTAGATTGCCTTATCCTTTGCTGGATGTGGCCAGAGGGAATCAAGTATTCTTGTACTCCGATTTTAACTATAGTTTGATGAATTTTTATGAGTTTATAAGCGATGAGTATGCTCATTTTACGTATATTCAGCACTTTGAGGGCTTGCTTATTAATAGAATACCACTTATTAAAAATTGGAAATGGCGTAGTTTTGCTTTTGTAAAAGCAGCTTATGGCAATATGAGCGATGAGGATAGAAAAATACTACCAGAAAGAAATACCAAGGGCAAAGAATTAACCCCTATCAATTCCTTTAAAAACAATATTCCTTATGTAGAGGTTGGTTATGGGTTAGAAAACATATTTCGCATATTCTCCATCAATATGGTGCATCGTCTTACTTATTTAGACCAAGTTCCTGGTTTGCCAAAGCCACGCACATGGGGCATAAACTTGGGCGTTAGATTTCAATTTTAGGAAAACGCTTAACTTACTGCTGCCAATTGTATCAAGTACATTGGCAAAATGTACTCCAAAACACATTGTCAAGAAATTATCATGTTTGTTTCTTTTTTTCTGAAAAGGATTAAATTAACTTTTTTAATGGTTAATTATATTTATAATTGTAATTGATTGATAAAAAATGAAGTATATATACCTATTAATTGTCTTGGTAATCAGTGCTTGTAGCATGCATAAAAGTTATACTTCGCAAAAAAGTAACGGCACCATGGTATTAAACGGACGGGTTTCTAAGAGTAATTTAGCAGGAAATAGCCACTTTATTTGGTTTGATGAGGGATATAAAGCCTATAAACCAAATCCAGAGTTGGTCAATCAATTAAAGCCTTTAAATGAAGACTTGAAAATATTGGTGGTTGCTGCTACTTGGTGTGGCGATACCCAAAGAGAGTTACCCCATTTTTTTAAATTGACAGATGCCATTGGAATACCAGCAAAAAACATAGAGTTTATAATGGTAGATGAAAAAAAGGAAAGCAATGCATTAAACATATCAGTATTGCAAGTATCATATGTTCCCACTTTTATATTTTTTAAAGACGGAAAAGAACAAGGAAGAATAATAGAAAAACCTAAAAATACACTGGAAGAGGATATAGCCAACCTATTGCGTTTGATGTAATGGATAAATATTACATAACGACTGATTATGGGGGGATGCAACCAATTGTATTGATTAATGAACATATAATAAAATGATAAGAAAATATTTACTAATACTTATAGCCCTATTTTTATGTGGCAGCGCATACACGCAAAACTGTATAGTAGCTGTTACTTCTACTAGGGTATGTATTGGCAATGCAGTTACTTTTAGTGTTACTTTTAATAGCGGCTTAGTAGCCAATAGCTATGCCTGGGATTTTGGCAATGGAGTTACCAATACACAAGCCAGCCCTACTTATAATTATCCAAACATTGGCACATTTACCCCAAGTGTTAAAGTTACTTTTACCAATAGTTCCCAATGCATTGTAAATGGGCCGCCAATTACCGTATTGGCAAAACCAATAGCCGACTTTCAAATTATGAGTGAAGATACCCAATGTTTTAAAAACAATCGGGTGTGTATAAAAGATAACTCAAGCCCTGGAGCAAGTGGTGCTTTGCTTACCAATAGAACTTTTTTATGGGGCGATGGTGGTTCTGAGCCTTCAGGTATTTCTAACAAGAATTTTTGCCACAATTATATTGATAAGTCTGGAGGTAAATATACGCTGGTAATAGAGGTTACAGATGCCAATAATTGTTTAACCCGTGTGCAAAAAGATGATGCTATTAACGTATTTCCAGAAATAGATCCCATTGGTTTTACTACTCAATACTCCGTTCAGTGTAATGCTACTCCGGTTACTTTTTTAAATACCAGTATTTTGCCTTTGAGTAAAGTAAAAAAGTTTGTTTGGGATTTTGGGGATGGCACCAAGGACGAGACCAGTACCCGCTGGAATAATTTTATACATACCTATACTAAAGGAGGCTTTTTTAGCCCTAAATTAATTGTAACGGATTTAAATGGGTGTGTAGATAGCATTGAGTTAGTAAATGGAGCACGCAATATTAAGTTCAGCGACCAATTGGTAATAGATTATACCAGCAAGTGCTTTAGCATTCAAGATTATTCATTTTCTGCCCCAGGTGCAGCAGGTGCGGATATTTCTTGGGTTCTTTACAATGCAAATGGTACTGTTTTTGACAGTGTTTTTGCCCAAGGTTACAACCAAATTAATAAGCGTTTTAGTTGTGGAAGGTATAAATTGCGTATGTATGCCTCATTGGGTACCTGCAAATCTGTTATTGATACTTTTATAGATGTATATGGTCCCAATACCATTTTAACAAACGATACTACCAAACCCATCAATTATGCACAATGCCAACCCAACGATACTGTGTTTTTTAGAACACCTCCTGCTGAAATATCTTGTTTTTATCAGAATGTAACCAATTGGTTATGGGATTTTGGCGATGGATTTGCCCCGCCCTGCACTACCGATACAAAAAATGGTATAAATGTAGGCGTAAATTGCAGGTATAGCAAGGACAGTATTTTTGTAAAACACAAATACCCAACCAGCGTAAATAGTTGTTACAAGGTAAAACTAATTATTACCGACCCTATAAAAAACTGTAGCGATGAAGATACCACGCTCGTTATTTTAGCTCCACCAAATGCCGGACCAAACTTACCCATTAGAAGGGGGCTATACTATTATACCATTCCACCTGGTGAAAACCTTCCACCACAGAATTGTTTTACAAGTAATTTTATTTTTAAAATTGACGAATTGTTGCCTACATGCGGAGCGGAGCGTATATGGATAATGCAAGATTCTTTGGTACAAAGGTGGGATAGCGTATATCCTTTTACAAAAGAACATATAGTAAGGTACGCACAAACCAAAGACCCTAGAGGATTTATTACAGTAGGGCTTATTGTTAAAAATGGAATATGTTATGATACCGCTTGGTACCATAAAATGATACAAATATTGCCATTAAAGCCCGAGTTTACTTTGAAATTAGAAGGTACTTGCGCTCCTTATAAAGTTACCTTAAATATGGTAGATTCCATACAGGACAGTTTGGTGAGTGCCATTTTTAATTTTGGCAGTGCAACTCAAGTACAAAATTTTGCGCTTACAGATTCCGTTATCAATCAGCGGCAGTTTACTTTTAACAGTATGGGTGCCAAAACAATAAGGGTAACTCTCACCAATAGAAAAGGATGCCAAATAGGTTATGACACCACTATTTATTTGGGTTTCCTTACCAATATGGTTATTCCTAAAACAACGGTATGTTTAAGCGACAGTGTGGTGTTTAATGATGCAGTAGAGTATTACAGTAGGATTACAGATAATTGGAGAAAAGAAAGCAGGGCATTGGCCAACAAAGAAAGATTATGGTATAACTTTGGCGATACCAATGTTTTTGTAGCTGCCAAGTCGTGGCCCAAATACAAGTACAAAATACCCGGTAACTATACTGTAAAATTAGCCGCTCAAGACAGTTTGGGTTGCAGAGATACTGTTACGTATGGCATAAGAGTAAAAGTAGTAGATGTAAAAGCTGGTATAGGAACCATAGGAGTAAGTTTAATATGCGCGCCTAAAATTATACCTTTAAAAGATGCTTCTATACAAATAGACTCTTCTGCTTTATACGGACAATTACCATACGATGCCATTACCAAATATGTATGGGATTTTGGCGACTTAAAAGCCCAAAGCCTTTTAAAAGACCCATTGCATGATTATACACAGAATGGCACTTTTATACTCAAGCACAAAGTAACCACATTAGCTGGTTGTACTGATTCTATATCCATTCCGCTAACCATAAAAGGGCCTACTCCTAAATATAGTTTTGCCAGTGGCGATACCATAGGTTGTAGTCCGGTAAAACTAAGAGTAAACAATACCACTGGTGCACAATTACAAAGCTGGCAATGGACCGTAAATGGACCGCTTGACTTTATAGTTTCCACCAAAAATGATTCAGCCATAGACTTTAGTTTAGTAAAAGCAGGCCGCTACCGCATATTGCTTTTGGGAACTGATTCTATCAAAGACAATGTTACGGGAGGTATTATTTTCTGTACTTCGGTGTTTCCAGATACACTCAATCCCAATTCCAAACCCATATTTGTAACCGTATTCGATAAGCCTTTGGTAACACTTTCAGGGCCAGATACCATTTGCCCGTACGAAGAATTTACCGTAAAGGCCGTAGCCGATACCATTTACAAGCAGTTTTTATGGAGTGCAAGCAACGGATTTAATAAACCCTTGAGTCCAAGAACCGATACTTTATTTAAATACAGTTTTAGCGATTCTGGCAACTATACCATAAAGCTTATACCTAGAACCAATGCACCAATTACTTGTATTGATACTGGTATGCACCAAATACATGTACGTAGCATCAAAGCCAATTTCGATATCAACGATGCCAATTCACCTACTTATGAGTTTGTGAACAAATCCATCAATGCCGTTTCCTATAAATGGACTTTTGGACAGCCAAGTTCGGGCAGTGCCAATGAGTCAACTTTAAAAGACCCAATACACAACTACAATAACCTAAACGATAGCTTTAAAGTATGCCTTATAGCTAAAAACGCAGGCGATTGTTACGACACACTCTGCAAAGTAATTGCTCCAGTAGCACGCCTTATCAATATTCCCAATGTATTTACGCCCAATGGCGATAAAATAAACGATGCATTTGACATAGAAATACTAGGCCATACGGAATACCTTATTCAAATATACAACCGCTGGGGTGGTAAAGTATTTGAAGGCACTAAAGATGGCATACGCCACTTAGATGGGAATAACTGGAACGGTACAGTAGATAATAACGGCAGCGTATGTGCTGATGGCGTTTATTACTATGTATTTGAATATAGTTTTGGAGCAGAGAAAAAAGCCATCAAAGGTTCCATTACTCTAATTAGGGAGTAGGAGAGATTTGATGGAAGCGCTTTTAGCTTCCAATTATTCCAATGGGTTTTACCCATTAAGTACTCAACTATCCGTAGAGTTAGCGAAGCGCTCTACGGATTATCAATCAAAAGTAGTGTCTCCGACACGGGCTTTTAGAAACGAGTTTAAAAACTCTCCCTTCATTTTAAATCCGTAGTCTCTTTGCTTGGACTTGCCTTCAGACAACGGATAGTAGGTACTGCTGTGTAACTAGGTAAGCAATTGCTGTAATAAAAATTACCGTTTTGTAATAAAAACAACAATTATTGTAATGAAATTTACTAATGCGTAATGAGGCTATACATTATTGTAATACCATTGACTGTTTTTGCCCTCGCTAGCGTTTTGCTTTTGAGTGAATAAGGCAGCTTCTAGCTGCAATAAAGCACAAAGCATTTAAACAAAAGACGTTGCACTCGCTTGGGTCTTACAAGTGGGCAAATTGATAAGCCTCGGGCTGATTTACTTCCCCGCTACTTTGGTTTTGTAATCCGCTTTTACCCACCTATGCCTCCGCACCGCAAGTGAAATAGAAGGCAATACTAAAATGTATAGTGTAAGTATAGTAATGGCGGGACGCCCACTAAACGCTAACTCGCAAGATGCGAGCTAGTGCTGGGATATTTTTGAGCCGAAATGATGCCATTTGCCTAATAAATATGCTGCTTTTATACCCTATTTTTCTGGTTTTATTCTATTTTTTTCATTGTTTACACTTTCATGTGTAAACCTATTTCAGGACGAGACAGAAAACACCAAACAAAGGCAAAGTCTTACTAATAGTATGAGTTTATTTCTTCAGTTTGTTATTTTAATTTTTTAATCGTTGTATTTTGTACTAAAGATTTCATTTGTGTAATTGCCATTTTATTTAATTGTATTAATCTTTCTGTTTGGTTTAACCCATTGTGAATGAGCACTGCATTGATGCTTTCCATATTGCTTAATACCACCAACTGTTCAATGTTAGCCGCATCACGAATATTGCCTGCTGCTTTTGGGTTTGCCTCCCTCCATTGTTTGGCAGTTATTCCAAACAAAGCCATATTTAACATATCGGCTTCATCGGCATACACAAAGTTTATTTTATCTTTTGAAAGTGTGGTTGGAATCAGGTTTTCTTTAATTGCATCCGTATGAATAGAGTAATTTACTTTTGCCAAGATGCGTTGGAGATTCCAAGTTAAATTTAAACGGTCGTTTTCATCTTCTTTGAGGCGTTGAAACTCCTTGATGATATACAACTTAAACTCAATTGAAATCCACGAAGCAAATTCAAAAGCAATATCCTTATGAGCAAAGGTTCCGCCATATCTGCCTGCCTTAGAAATAATTCCGATAGCATTGGTTTTTGCTATCCATTGTTTAGGATTTAGCGTAAAACTGTTTAAGCCCGCCTGTTTTCTAAACACATCGAATTCGATGTGTTTAAAATCTGGATTATATAATTGTTCCCAGAAACCGAGCAACTCAATGGTGTTTCGGTTCCTAATCCAGTTTTGAATAATGGTTTCAGTTCTTTCTAAGTCCTTGTATCTGGCAATATCGGTGAGTGAAATATAATCAGTCTGTTCATTCAAAAAAATTGTAATTTCTGTACCTTTTACATTGATGGTTTTATTTTTTGCCATGTTAAGCTGCTAATTTTTTAAAGTGATGATTTCTGCTATTTCAGTATTTGAAAATATTTCTCTAATTTCATTATTAAATTATTGGCGGTAAAAATACGTAAAAAAAGTAGGGTATAGTAATGGCTAAACGCCCACTAAACGCTAACTCGCAAGATGCGAGCTAGTGCTGACACAAAGCTTAATTTTACCAACCAACCGACACTTTCTTGTAGGTGCTGTTAGCAGAGGGCTTTTTTGTTGTCATGCTGTAAGTTTTCTAACAAACTGTCTTGCAATCTCCAGTTCTGGGTCATTTTTTAGATCTTTTGCAAGAACTTCACTTACCCATTTCGGACCATGATTTCCGATGCTTTTAACAAAACCTTCTAACTCTCCAACCTCTAATACCATAAATCCTACTGTCTTTAACTTTAATTGCAATCTATCGAATGCTTGTGTTGAGTCTCCATTAGGGATAAATGGTTTCCCAACCTCTTTAGCATGAGCCCAAGCAGACGCTTTTTTCAAAGATTTTTGTATTTGTTTAATCTTTTCTTTTGGGAAAATCTGCTCTTGTGTACTTGCCAAAATATCTTCAATTTCTCTTTTCAATTCAGTTGTTTGAAGTTCAGGTCTTTTTTTGTCAATAGAATTTTTTACTGTTTTCCAATCTTGTTCTATATCAGCCCAATCACCTCCTAATTCAGTATAAATAGTTTGAAGTGGATTGCTATCATTTAAAACATCGAAGTCTGATACCACCTTAATTGGGACATTTAATTTCATTAATGATTTAATCACAACTGGAATTCTATGTTTCCCTCCGCAATGGATAAAAAGAATATCAGGGCTAATTTCATTTGTATTGTCGAATAGGCTAGATAGAATTGCAGAATATAGTCTGCAATCGGAATCGCTTTCACAGATTACTACTTTTGTATGAAAAAGACCATTAAGGACGTTCGAATGCCTAAGTAACGAATCATTCCAAATACTTTCAATATCAGTACTATTTAGCACACTAACTTTATTAATAGTTCCACTTCGTTGAATTCTAATAATTTTTAAATTTGGAACATTTGCATCAAGTAAACCTTTTAAAAAATCCTCGCTATGTGTTGCTAAGAAAAGTTGTCTTTCTGAGGGCAAATCCTTCGCTAACATCTTACCTAAAAGTCTTGCTTGAGGTGGATGAAGGAATGCCTCTGGCTCATCAATGAAAAGCATTGAATGATTGGAAATAAATGAAGTTAATAAAACACCAACAAAACTTCGCATTCCATCTCCCTGTTCATGCAAAAGGT
>JANMIV010000156.1:0-1580 GCA_031375995.1 Bacteroidota bacterium | reverse complement strand
CTTCAACGATTTTAGTGCTAACGACTGCGGTTATTGCGATGTATGTATAGATAACAAGAAAGTAAAAGAAAAAACAATTATTACCAAAACAATAGAAGAAGAAATTATTCAATTGGTAAAACAAAAACCCATTGGTGCTGTGGAGCTATTTGAGAAAATTTCGACTACTGATATGCAAATTTTCACAATAGTATTAAGGCTTTTATTGGATAATAATATATTGCACTACGATAGTTCATACCTCCTACATTGCAAATAAAAAAGAAAATATTGTTTTGCGTAACCAACGATTTGAGTTACGACCAACGTATGCAGCGTATATGCGGTAGTTTAACCAGTGCTGGCTACCATGTAGAACTTATTGGTCGTTTGCTTCCTCACTCAAAACCTATTGACCCTACTTTTACTTTTAAAACAACCCGCTTAAAGTGCCAATTCAATAAAGGAAAACTATTTTATATAGAATACAATATTAGATTGTTGTTTTACCTTATAAAACAGCAATTTGATGCCATTTGTGCCATTGATTTTGATACACTTTTAGCGGCAAATTGGGCAAGTTCACTGCACAATAAACCCCTTATTTTTGATGCACACGAGTATTTTACTGAAGTGCCCGAAGTAACCAATAGACCTATTACAAAATGGATATGGCATGCTATAGGGAAACAAATAGTACCACAAGCCAGTTTATGTTACACTGTTGGGCCTCAATTGGCAAGCATTTTAAGTGCGGTTTACCAAAATACCTTTAGGGTAATAATGAATGTACCTTGGCCAATTGACAGTATAAACAAGAATACACTCTCAAACCAAACAAACAGCAAAACCAAAATAATTTTATACCAAGGAGCCTTAAATGCAGCAAGAGGACTGGAAGAAAGCATCATGGCTATGCACCAAATAACAAATGCTCATTTATACATAGCAGGCGAAGGAGATTTAAGCGAATTTCTCCGAAATTTGGTTATCAAGGAAAATTTGAGTGATAAAGTCTTTTTTCTAGGTTATTTAAACCCAACTGAATTGAAAGAGCTTACACAAAAAGCCTTTATAGGACTTAATTTATTGCAAGCCAATGGACAAAGTTATTATTATTCTCTAGCCAATAAATACTTTGATTATATGCAAGCTGGCGTTCCCTGCATTTGTGTTAATTTCCCAGAATATGAATTCATTAACAACAAATACAATTGTAGTGTATTGATTCCTTGCGAAATAAATAGTATTGTAGAGGCCAGCAATCATTTACTTAATAATGAAACAGCCTACGAATTGCTAAGTAATAATTGCCTTTTGGCGGCTAAAGATTATAACTGGAGTATAGAAGAAGCAAAACTCATTAAATATTACCACGAACTATTTATTTAACACTTACTGCTTAGTTGGTTAATACTTTTTTTAAACAAAATTTTTACCCTTTAAATTATTGACTAAAACAAATAGCACAAATTGCATATTTTTGGCTACTTAACTGCTAATAGTATTAAAAATAAAAAAATACATATTGTTTCATTTGACATTCCTTCTCCACCCAATTACGGGGGAGTAATTGATGTTTATTATAAAATTAAACATTT
>JANMIV010000138.1:0-4319 GCA_031375995.1 Bacteroidota bacterium | reverse complement strand
CCTACTGATAGGTACACGCGAGCAACAGCAGTTTTTCTTCTTCCTAGTGCGTTATTCACTTCCATTATTAAAATTTGAGTTCTTTTGGTTGTTGAGCAGCATGCGGATGTTCTGCACCTTGGTAAACATATAGGTTACGGAATAATTCCGAACCCAATTTACCTTTAGGTAACATACCTTTTATTGCATGTTCTACTACATAAGTTGGTCTGCGAACAAGTAATTGTTTAGCAGTTTCTGTTCTTAATCCACCAGGAAAACCTGAGTAGAATTTATATTCTTTTTCGTTTAGTTTGTTACCAGTAAAACGAACTTTTTCTGCGTTGATAATAATAATATTATCTCCGCAATCAACATTAGGGGTAAAATTGGTTTTGTTTTTACCACGTAACATATTTGCTACTCTGGTAGAAAAACGACCTACAGTTTGTCCCTCAGCATCAAACACATACCACTCTTTATTTACAGTAGCTTTGTTGGCTGATATTGTTTTGTAACTCAATGAATCCACAGCTTTATTCTTTTTTTAGGGGTGGCAAAAGTATATTATAATGTTTAAAATAACAAACACTTGAAAAAAAATTGTAAAAAATTTTCAAAACAATTTGTTTGCATCCAATCTACTTATAAACAGTATTTTACGTTTATTTCCACCAAAATGAGCGCAATAATAACATTTAAATTGGAATTTGATTTACAATTAATTGCAAAAAATGAAAAAGGCTAGGGTTCAAAAATTATGAACGGTTCTGTGCAATTTGCGCTATCTGTGGCTAAAAAGGTAAGTAACTCTGAAATACCATGCTTGGTTGCGGAGTCAAGGAGATTCTTACTGAATGACTAACAGTTACCTTTATAGAAAATAATTCCGCATAATCTGCGCTATCTGTGGCTACAAGAAAAAAAATGCTCGTTATAAGCGGACTCCTTCCATTTCCTTTAATTCTTTACCAATTTAAACGATTGACTAAAACCATTTTCATTGGCTAGACGTGCAAAATAAATGCCTGCTTTGAAATTAGCTGCTTCGTCTATCATAAAGTTATTATCTCCTATAATACTTTGAATGGTTTTAGTATATATTTCTTTACCGAGTGCATCTGTAATCACTAGTTTACTTGCTTCTTTGCTAGAACTTACAAAGCTTATTTCAAGCTCATTGTTAAAAGGGTTTGGTTTGAAACTCAGATTTGAAAAGATATTATCGGTTGTTTTTACTTCATATACTCCAACAGGATTAATATTTACTAGTATATTAGCTGAATCTGAGCAGCCATCACTATTGGTAATTTTAGCCTTTAAACTTCCTGCTCCTTTACTTTTCCAAACAATATTTACAGAATTGGTTCCTTGCCCGCTTTGAACAGTTCCATTTGTTGCAGTCCATTCATAGGCGGCATTGGCTTGACTTAATACCGAATAGGTAAATGGAAGTGCGGTAGAATTTGGCGAAATATCTCCAGTTACAACTCCTATAACCGGTTGTGGATTTACTGTTATTGTCTTAATAATACTATCTGTGCAGTTATTAACTGATTTCACAAATAGTTTAATCGCATAACTTCCAACATTAATATAACTTTGACTAACTAATTTAGTGGTTTGATTATTTCCAACTCCTATACTCCAAATACTTGTTGTATTAGTTGTGGTATCAGTAAAAATAAAATTATTTTTTGTTAAACATTGGCTACTATTGTTAATAGTAAAGCCCGCTTTAGGATTAGGAAAAACAGTTACATTTTGTGTAATAGAGTCTTTACATTGATTGCCACTTACAGAAATTAACTTAATACTATATATCCCAGGATTGGCAAATACTTTGTTAAAATTTAAACTGGTCGAAGTATCTCCACTCCCTAAACTCCATAATCTACTGACATTACCGCTTGAAATAGTTGAAATGTCTTTAAAGGAAAATGTATTTCCACTAAAACATTGTAAAGGAGCATTAATTATCAAATCTGCTTTAGGATTAGGAAAAACAGTTACCGTTTTAATAATAGAGTCCTTACATCCACTATTACTTACCGAAACCAACTTAATACTATAGGTTCCTGCACCTGCAAATGCTTTGCTAGCATTTGTATTAGTTGAAGTATCTCCACTTCCTAAACTCCATAATCTACCAGCAGTACCACTTGAAATAATTGAAGTATCTGCAAAAGAAAAACTATTTCCTTTAAAACATTGTGATGGTGAGTTGACAGTAAAGCCTGCCTTGGGTGCAGGATTTACAATAGTCTCCGTAACCAAAGAGGTATCAATGCAATTGAAATTATTTCTAGTAATTAATTTATAAGAACCTTGAGTTGTTACAAGCAAACTACTATCATTGTTCACTGAAATAGGTAGTCCATTTTTAAGCCATGAATACGATTTTCCTATTCCAGTAGTTGCTTTTAATGTTACACTCTTATTGGCACAAAAATTTGTGTTTCCAACTACTTTGATTATAGAACCAGGCTGAGGATTAATAAATATTGACTTTACTATTGAATCTCGACACCCATTATTACTTTTTGCAACTAGTTTAATGGAATAATTATTTGGGCTTAAATATGTTTTATTATAAGTTAAAGCAGAGCTCGTATCTGTTATACCAGTGCCAAAATTCCAACTTCTAATTAGTGTCCCTGAATCAATGCTTGAAGAATCTATAAATGAAAAATGATTTCCTTTAAAACACTAAGTTGGATTACTAATAATAAAATTAGTCTTCGGCAGGGAATAAACTACCACTTGAGTATCATTAGAGTATTTAATACAGCCATTAGAATTAGTCGCTTTAAGTCTCACCGCACCAGCCGAATACATTTTCAATGTATTATTAGAATCGGGAAGTGCTAAGTTGTTAACAAACCATCTCCACTTTAATCCTGTATTTCCCAGAGAGTCCGCATTAAATAAAACACTATCACCTTTACAAAATGATAAAGATTTATTTGTTTTTATTCCCACCTTATAATTATTGCTATTTACATTTAGTATTGGAGCACTCCAACTACAAAGATTGGAATCTATAATTACAGATTTATATATTCCAGATTGTTTAATTTTAATGCTTGCAAAAGAATCAGCTAGTAAGATGTTATTATTTAAATACCAAAAAGTTTTATTATTGGGTCTATTACTATTTGCAGTAATAATTACACTGTCTCCCTCGCAAAAAACTAAACTCCTACTTATTGTATAACCCGAAAAAGAATTATTAACGGTGTTTACCTGAGCAGTATTTGAATTTACAATGCAACCTGATGGACTTGTATAATTTACTTTGTATTGGCCTGGTAGTTTTACCTTAATTGCATTACTATTAGTAATATCTAGAAAAGCATTATTTCTATACCATTTAAAAGTTCCCGATGCACTTGTTCCAGCTACTAAACTTATGCTATCATAACTACATACATTAAATCCTTTTGTACTTGACAAATTAATTACTTGCCCACTTTGGCAAATTCCTATATTAAAATCTGATATTGTTGATGTATCCGCCATAGATGTGGATACTACTCTTAGCTTATAACTTCCATAAGGAATAGAAATAGGCAGTATACATAATATTGTATCAGTGCTTAGAATACTTGTTTTTTGCCCAATATTTGTATTGATGATTAAGTTGCCAGTAGAATCTAACAATTGCACTCTACAAATATTCCCTGAATTAAAAGCTCTACCAAAAGTATTGTATGGCAATCTAAAGGTATCACCCTGATAATAAAAAGCCTTTTGCAATCGTGTTATAGAAAATAATTTTTGGCTACTATTAACAATTAAAAAATTACCACTACTATATGAATTGAATAATATTTCTGGCTTACCATCTAAATTAACATCTGCTATTTTAAGGTCTCCCCCATTTGAATTATGAGGGGTAGAACATAAAATAAAGCTACTGGTATCCATGTTTCCATTGATTGAATTGTTTTTATAAATAACTAATCCCCTGCCACTTACACTGTTTCCAGAAACGATTAAATCAATTTTACCATCCCCTGAAACATCATGCAACCTTACACGATTGGGTTTACAAGGCAATGAAAAAACAGCAGCAATTACAAAAGAGTTTGAATCTAAACTTGTTCCAGTTGATACATTTTTATAAATATATAATTTATTGATAATTGAATTGGTAATTGCAAAGTCTTCTTTACCATCTTCATTTATATCCCCAGTTTCCAATCTTTCCCAACCTCCAGGCCCATTTATAACAAGAGTAGTATCGAAAGAAGCCATATTGAATACTCCTGTATCAAATATATTCCTATAAATTTTTATTTTACCAGTTAGGTAGTTGGCACTTATAATATCTGGTT
>JANMIV010000137.1:0-3946 GCA_031375995.1 Bacteroidota bacterium | reverse complement strand
TGTTTTGGTTCGAAGTATTAAAGAATCGTTGGGAATAGATATTGCGGTAATTGATGGGGACGAAGAGGCGCAATACGTATATTGGGGAGCATGTAAATCATTTAAACTTCCAGAAGATGAAGTTTTGGTAATGGACATAGGTGGTGGCAGTGCAGAGTTTATAATTGGCAGAAAAGATACAATACATTGGAAAAAAAGCTTTGATTTGGGTGCGGTGAGATTGCTGGAAAAATTTACTCCTAGTAATCCAATAGAATTGAATGAAATTCAGCAACTTGTTGATTATATTAAACTTGAAATAAGGCCTTTAATTGAAGTATTGAAGTACTATCCACTCAAAACACTGGTTGGAACGGCAGGGAGTTTTGAAACTTTAGTAGATGTTGTAATAAATGATTTGCATGTTATTCCAATTTCTTTAAGTAGAGATGCCTTTGAAATTAACTTAAAAGAATTTGAGTTGTTTAAAGAAATAATTGTAACATCTACTATTGATCAGCGAGGAAAGCTAAAGGGCATGGTAGATTTTAGGGTGGAATATATTTCAATGGCCACTATATTGATAAATACCATCATAGAATTGGCTGGAATTAAAAGATTAATTTGTTCCAACTATGCTATGAAAGAAGGTGCAATATATAGCATGTACAAAGTTTAAATGTAATACGTCTTATTGGTCTAAATTTAAAAGATTGTTTTCTTTAAGTGTTTGATAAATTTTTCTAATGGGTAATCCCATTACATTATAAAAACAACCTTCTATTTTTTCTACTGCGGTATAACCAAACCAGTCTTGAATGCCATAACTGCCAGCCTTGTCAAATGGTTTATAATTTTTTATATAGTGCCATTTTTCAATATCAGAGAGCATATTTATATAAACAACGCTAGTATCAAAGAAAGTAAATTTTTGCTCCTTAAAACGAATACATACTCCAGTATATACTTGGTGTTTGGTTCCGCAAATCTCCGTTAACATATCAAATGCTTCTTTTTCCGTATTGGGCTTGTTAAGTGCTCTATCATTAATCCAAACAATAGTATCTGCGGTAATTAACACCTCATTTTCATGGAGCGGATGGGGGTAGCCCAATGACTTTTTTTCAGCTAAATAAGTAACAATATTTTCCGCTTTTAAATTAGCATCAAAACTTTCATCCACTTCATACGCACATATTTCATATTCTAATGCCAATCCCTTTATTAACTCTTGCCTTCGCGGAGATTTGGAGGCGAGTATAATTTTGTAATTTGATATCATTTTAGAGTGTTAAGTTTAATTCCTGAGCCAAAAGAAGTAAATCACTTTCAACCGTCTTGTTAACTAAAATACCATTTTTACTTCTTTCCTTTTCCATTTCAAATTCAGGCTCGCCAGGAATAATTACTTTTTGGCTGCTATCAATAGGTTCAGTATTTTTAAATCTGCTAATCCAATTATCAATATGGAGTAAAAAGTCTTCTGCAGGTCTAAAAGCATCAATACGCATAGCACCTAAAAAATGACCAATTCCTTTACCTGGCAAATTTTCCAAGGGATTGAGAAACGAAACAAATGGAGGAACCCAAGGGCCATAATTAGCGCCAGATAAGACACCGGTTAATAAGTCAACAATGGAAGCCAGTCCATATCCTTTATGCCCCCCCAACGGTAGTAAAGCGCCTCCACTTTTTAATTCATTTGCATTGGTACTATTGTTTCCATTTTTATCCTGAACCCATCCAAGTGGAATAGATTTTTCACTTCTTTGTGCCAATTCTAGTTTCCCGTTGGCTGCGGCACTCGTTGCCATATCTATAACAATTGGGGGGTAGTTTTTTGCTGGAAAAGCAAAACAAATGGGATTAGTACCCAGCATTCTTTCTTTGGCATAAGTTGGCGCTACTAAAGGGCTAGCATTGGTCATGGCAATTCCAATCATGTTATGGGGCAATGCTTTAAGAGCATGGTAAGCAGCAATTCCAAAATGATTGGAATTTTGAACGGCTACCCAACCAGTTCCTACTAGTTTTGCTTTTTCAATGGCTATTTCCATGGCTTTTGGTGCTACCACTAAGCCAAAGCCGTTATCGGCATCAATGGTTGCGGTACTTGGAGTTTCATGTATTACACGCCATTTTGCATTCATGTTGGCTCTATTTGCTTTAAATAGTCTTACATAGCCACTTAATCTGGCTACGCCATGTGAGTCAATTCCTCTTAAGTCAGCACTTACTAGAACTAGAGCAGCTTGCTTTGCGTCTGTTTTTGACATGCCGCAGTGCATAAAAACACCAACGCAAAAATTTTCAAGTCTTTCCTTACTGTATGGAGTCATTTAAAATGTTTGTATAATATATAGGTAAAGGGGCATTCCTAAAGTAATATTTAAAGGAAATGTAATGGCCAAAGCCATTGGTATATATAAGCCAGGGTCAGCTTTAGGAGCTGCCAAACGCATGGCTGCAGGCACAGCTATATAAGAAGCCGAGGCAGCTAGAATGGCAAACATGAATCTATTGCCAATATCATCTGTAATTAAATGACTTAAAAACGCAACCAATGTTCCATTTACCAAAGGAATTATGATGGCGAATCCAGTAGCAAAGAGACCATATTTTTTAAATGTATTGAATTTATTGGCAGTAACCATGCCCATTTCTAATAAAAAAATGGCCAAAAAACCTTTAAAAATATCGGTGGTAAAAGGTTTTATTCCTTCCGCTTGTTTGGTATCAGCTATCAGACCAATGAGCAAACTACCTATAATCATTAAAACACTTCCATTAGTAATGGAATGCATAACCACTTGTTTGAGTTCCATTTTTTGTTCATTTTCTTTCTCTTTATTGTAAATAGTCAATAAAATAACCCCAACAATAATAGCAGGAGATTCCATTAGTGCCATTACCGCAACCATGTGACCGCCAAATTTTAATTGTTGAATTTCAAGGAAAGATGAACCAGCCACAAAAGTCACCGCACTTACAGAACCATAAGCAGCTGCAACCGCCCCTGCATCATAAATGCTTAGTTTTCTTTTTAAAATAAAAAAGGTATAGAAAGGAATAAAAGAAGCAATTAATACCCCAAATACCAAAGAGTAAGCTATTTCTGACGAAAATGGACTATGTGCAAGTTCTTGTCCCCCCTTAAAACCGATAGAAAAAAGTAAATAAAGAGAAATAAATTTTGTAGAGCTAGCTGGAATTTCCAGATCGCTTTTTAGGCGTACAGCCAATACGCCTAGTATAAAAAATAGTAAAGTAGGATTGGTTAAATTAGATAAAAGCAATTGTAAATTCATACAGCACCAAATCTAGCTATTTATATTTTATTTGCTAATTCATGTGCATTTTAGGGAAACGAAAAATTTCACTATCGTGTACCATTACCTTATGAATATGAAATTGAATGTACTCAAATAAAGGCAGTTGTTCCATTATCTGATTTACTTCTGTTTCTGTTTTTGCATTAAAAATAATCCAACCACGAGTTCTTTCCTCATTAATTGTGTAACTTTGAATTTTGCCATCGTTGATTAACTGATTGATAAAAGCCCTATGACTAGGTATTCTTTTCATAAAATTTATGTCAATTTCATCTGGCAACTTAATATCAACCATGAAAACCATACTTTTCCTTTTTTATTTTAAATGTAAGTAAACATTTTTGTCAATTGTTATGCCAAATAAAAGTAACTATTCTAAATTAATTAAACAAAAGGCGGAGGAACTAGGATTCAGCTTTTGTGGCATTAGTAAAGCGGCTTTTTTAGAGAGCGAAGCTCCCAAATTGGAACAATGGTTAAAGGAAGGTAAAAATGGCAAAATGGCTTATATGGAGAATCATTTTGACAAAAGGTTAAATCCAACCTTATTGGTTGACGATGCAAAACCTTCAAAGTTGAATGACTATCTCACAAATGTTTCGAATTTGCAGTATGCTCAGTCTGCTATTAAGGTT
>JANMIV010000124.1:0-7689 GCA_031375995.1 Bacteroidota bacterium | reverse complement strand
TCTACTGCGTTTTCATCTAAGCTTTTGCGTTGCGCTATAAAAGTACTTCCCATATTAATGGCAATACCGCAAGCCAGCTTCTCATTGATAAAATAAGCCATAGTAGGAGCTATATTCCAATTAATGGCGGGTTTTAAGGTTCGGGTAGTATTGGCACCATTGGCCAGTGTTATTTTCTGTTCACCAAATCCATCATAAGAAAAACCTAAACCGCCACCAGCAAAAAACTTATACTGCCCAATTTGTGCTTGTAGAAAACTTATTTGAAAACTTAAATAGAGTAAGGCAATTATTTTTTTCATATATCATTAAGTATATTTATACTATTTACAGCCTATTTACAAAAAAAAAGCTGTCAATAATAGACAGCTTTTTTTATAAATGGAAATATGCAATGGTTTAAAATACAAAACCTAAGCGTACACCACCTGTTGTAACACCAAATAAATCAAAAGTACTGCCACCTAATGTTTTGGTTTCAGCTCCTGCATTTATTTTTTCAGTACCATCACCGCTTGAAGTCATGTTAAATAGACCTAAGCCCATTTCACCACCAATAAAAATACCTGGTGTAATATGGTAGTCGGCACCTAATAATAAACCTAAACCAATTCCTAATTGGCTTCCACCAGTTCTTTTAAAAGCATTACCAGAAACAACATCACCTGCATTAGGGCTAGCCACACCAGCATTAGAAACTTCCACACTGTTACCAGTTCCATAATTAAACATTAATTGAGCACCAGCATAAGGAGATAATTTAGCGGTACCAGCAAAATGCTTTTCAATACCAGGAGCAAGCATTACATTAAAACCGCTGTTGGTTTTTATTTCAGCAGTTACAGTTCCTGCGCCATTAGATACTTTGTCAGTAGAAGAATTCATACTTAATCCGAAACGAGCTCTTACTGCCATTGTTTCAGACATAAAATAACGTAAACGCAACTCATTAGGCAAATTGTAACTAATAGGAGCGCTACCTACTTGAAAATTTAAAACTACTTCAGCAGTTTTTGAACCTGCTACGGGCTTTTGTGCATAAGCAGCCATAAATGTAGCAGCAGATGCAATTGTTAGAATAATTTTTTTCATAATAATTAGTTTGTTTTGATTAACACTATCAAAAGTACTTTTAAAGTACTAATTGTCAAGTGGTATAATTTGCTGTTTTGTGGAAAACAGATTTGTAAATAGGTTTTGCAAATCATTTGTCACCCGAAAAGAACAATAAAATCAAGCATTTTTAGACTTGTACAGTAAACAGTACACTTCTATCTTTGTGGAAAATTAGTATAAAAACCATTAATACATTTAAACTTTGAAAGTACATTTTATAAGCGGATTGGGTGCTGATGGGCGGGTGTTTAAACACCTTGACTTGCCAGCAGTAGAAAAGGTATTTATACAGTGGATAAAACCCTTGAAGCGTGAAAGTATGGAACATTACGCTACGCGATTAATGGCACAAATAGATACTACGCAGGATGTGTATTTGGTAGGCGTATCGTTTGGAGGAATGATAGCGCAGGAAATAGCCAAACAGTTGGTATGTAAAAAGGTAATTATTATTTCGAGCATACAAAACCCTCAATCCTTGAGTTGGCAGCTAAAAATAGTGCGTTTACTCCAATTGCATTTACTGATGCCTCAATTTTTACTTAAATGGAGCAATTTGCTTACTGCCAATTATTATTTTAGTGTAAAAAGTAGGGCAGAGGTGGGGCTACTCCATCAAATTATACAAGATACTGATTTCGATTTTGCCCATTGGGCCATCCACCAAGTTATCAATTGGCAAATGCCTGCCAATTCTCCAACCAATATAGCGCATATACATGGCACTGCTGATAGAATATTTCCTATTAACAAACATTTTGGACATTATACGCCCGTAGAGCAAGGCGGACATTTTATGATTGTAAATAAATCAGCAATAATTAGTGCTTTCATTATAAAACACCTACACCATTAAGTTATTTACTTGCTTTATTTTTGTTTAAAACTAGCAAAAAACCATTAACTTGCTGCCTGCATGATGGATGTTTTTGCCCACTTTGTTGATGTAATACTGCCGCTTTATGTCCCCAAACTATATACTTATAGAGTACCCGATACTTTATTAGACCAAATAGCATTGGGCAAGCGCGTTTCTGTGCAGTTTGGCAAAAGCAAAGTATATGCAGCTATTATCGGTAAAATACACAATACACCTCCCAAAGCATACGAAGCCAAATACATATTATCAGTATTAGACGAAACGCCCATTATTTTTGAACAACAATTGCAGTTTTGGAATTGGATAAGCGATTACTACCTCTGCAATATGGGCGATGTAATGCAAGCAGCTTTGCCCGCCATGCTTAAATTGCAAAGTGCCAGTAAAATTATTGCCAATCCAGATTTTGACAACGCTACCGTGCTAGATGATAGGGAATATATGATAATGGAAGCCTTGCAATTGCAGCACGAATTAAGTATTGAGAATATACAGCAAATTATCAATACCAAAAATGCGCTTCCCATTATAAAAAGCTTGGTAATGAAGGAAGCCATTTTAATCAATGAGCAGATACAAGAACGCTACAAAGAGAAATTCATTACCTGCATTCAGTTAACAGATACTTACAGCAATAATGAGGAAAACCTGAAACTACTCTTTGATTTATTAGAAAAGAAAGAGAAACAACTGAATGCCTTATTGGCTTACCTGCATTTAAAGCAAGATAAAACCCATGTACTAAAAGCCGATTTAATTAAAAAAGGCAATATCAGCGCATCTTCTCTACAAACATTGGTTAAAAATGGGGTATTCACCGAGTTTGAAATAGCCGTTGACCGGCTTCAGTTTGATGAAAAGAAAACAGAAACTTTTGAATTAAACGCATTACAAGCACAGGCTTTTGTAGAGATAGAGAAGCACTTTGAAGAGAAAGATGTAGTGCTTTTGCATGGTGTTACCAGCAGCGGTAAAACGCATATTTATGTAAAGCTGATGGAAAAAGCTTTGCAGCAAGGCAAACAAATATTGTATTTATTGCCCGAAATAGCCATTACTTCGCAAGTAATACTCCGCATCAAAAAATATTTTGGCGAAAAGTGTGTGGCTTTTCACAATAAAATAGGCGACAGTGAGCGGGTTGAAATATGGAATAAAGTAAAAGCTGGAGATATAAAAATAGTAATAGGGGCAAGGAGTGCCATATTTCTTCCTTTTGCTAACTTGGGGCTTACCATAGTAGATGAAGAGCACGAAACTACTTTTAAGCAAAACGACCCTGCACCCCGTTACCATGCCAGAGATAGTGCTGTAGTATTGAATAAAATATACCAATCAAAACTCATATTAGGTAGTGCTACCCCTAGTTTTGAAACTTACTTCAATGCCAAAGCTGGTAAATTTGGATTGGTCTATTTAGGCAAACGCCATGGCGATATACAACTCCCATTAACCATCACCGCCAATATATCTGAGGAAAGAAAAGCCAAGTTAATTCAGGGTAATTTCACCACTGTTTTAATCAATGAAATAAAAGAAGCTTTGGCAAAAAAGGAACAGGTAATTTTGTTTCAAAACAGGCGTGGATACAGCCCAGTATATGAATGCGACAACTGCCAGTGGGTACCCAAATGCCAGAATTGCGATATCAGTTTAACATACCATAAGTTTATAGATTCCCTTAAATGCCACTACTGTGGTTTTACTCAAAAACTACCCGATAGCTGCAATGCATGCGGTTCGCATACACTCAGTTTTAAGGGTTTTGGTACGGAGAAAATAGAAGACGAATTAGCCATTTTATTTCCAGAAGCCAGTGTAATTCGTTTTGATCAAGATGCAGTAAAAGGCAAACATGGACACGAACATATTATAAAAGATTTTGCTGAACACCGCTTTGATATAATGGTAGGCACCCAAATGGTATCAAAAGGCTTAGATTTTGACAATGTAACCTTAGTAGGCGTAATCAATGCCGACCAATTGCTTTATTTCCCCGATTTTAGGGCTGGTGAAAGAGCCTTTCAATTAATAGAGCAGGTAAGTGGCAGGGGAGGCCGCAGACAAAAACAAGGCAAAGTAGTCATACAAACCAGTTCGCCCAACCATTCCGTTATACAAGCGGTTATTAACCACGATTACGAAAGTGTTTACAATAAAGAAATACAGGATAGGGCACAGTTTCTGTTTCCTCCTTTTCAGCGTATTGTTAAAATAAGCATGCGCCACAAAGATTTCAAGGTATGCGAAACGGCTGCTAATTTATTCCACCAATATGCAGTGGGTACTTTTGGCGATAATCTTTTAGGCCCTGCCAATCCGCACGTAAGCCGTATCCGCAATTATTATATCAAAGAGTTTTTAATTAAAATAGACCGAAACGATGGTCAGTTGGCGGCTAAAAAACACTTTATAAAGCAGCAATTGGCAAAGGTGTTCGAAAATAAGCTATTCAGTCAATTGATTGTGCAAATAGATGTAGATGCTTTATAGTTTTATACAAAAACCTATATGCAAATTATATCATGCACTTTTCAGCGATAAAAATCATTCAATTAGCTGGTATCAAACTACAATAATACAATACATTTGTTGCATGAAAAGTAGAATCATTGTTTACCTATTTTTAGTTATTGGTTTTATAGGTTCATTACCTTACACAGTAGAAGCGCAGTGCCCTATGTGTAAGCAATCGCTTACATCTGCTAGAATGGATGGCGATACCAATGTAGGTAATACTTTAAACAATGGAATTATCTATTTATTTGTATTCCCTTATATTTTAGCCATGGTATTTGTGTTTTTATATATAAAAAATGCCCGTGCTAAAAAGAAACTCGCTCAACAACAACCATAATTATGTGTAATCAATATGAACCCAACAAGGGTTTATCTATTTTAAAGGCCAAATGCCCGCAATGCCAAAGCGGAAAAATGTTTAAGTTCAGTGCTTTTAAACTCAATGGTTTTACGCAAATGTTTAACAACTGTCCGGTTTGCCATGTGCAGTTTGAAGTAGAGCCAGGCTTTTTTTGGGGTGCTATGTACGTAAGCTATGCCATTACTTGCGCTATTATGTTGGTAGTAGGCGCTTTGGTATTTATAAGTACTGGTGCCGATGCTGGTTTCTGGACTTATATTATTCCCATATTTTTAGTTATGTTCGTGTCTATTCCATTTACTTACAGGTATGCACGTGTATTGATGTTGTATTTGTTTTCGCCCATTAGATTCAATAAAGATTTGATAAAATAGACTATGGCTTCTCAGTCAATTGTTTTTTTTGATGGTACTTGCAATTTGTGCAATGGGTATATACAGTTTATCCTGAAACACGAAAGTACTTCCCATTATCAATTTGCTAGCTTACAAAGCCCTTTTGCTATTGCCTTTTTTGCCAATAAACATTTTGATACTTCACAGATAGATTCGGTAATAGTGTTTGAAAACGAACAGTTCTACACCCAATCGGAAGCCGTTTTTAAAATTATACAGCATTTAAAATGGCCCTATAAAAGTGCCTCTATATTTAGCGTATTGCCTTTATTTCTAAGCAATTTTATGTACAAACTGATGGCCAAATACCGTTATAAACTATTTGGACAAGCAAAAACTTGCTGGGTAATGCAGCCACAGTATATCAATCGGTTCCTCAATTAGGCATATCAATAAAAAAGACCAACCTTTTGGGGTTGGCCTTTTGCTAATACCACTTAAAAGCTACTTATTGGGTATTACTTAATGGTAACTGCTGTTTTCTCTACAGTATTCGCCACTTTTTTAAGCTCAATGCTTAAAATACCGTCTTCCATTTTGGCTTCAATATTTTCTTTATCAATGTTTTCTGTTAAATGGAATACACGTTTAAACTTACCTTCAAACGACTCTACTGTATGGAATTTACGGGTGTCGTTTTCTGTTCTTAGTTTTCTTTCGCCACTAATTACTAGTTTGTTTTTAAGTACTTCCACGCTTACATCTTCTTTCTTTATACCTGGAAGTAAAACATGCACGTTATATGCATTTTCAGTTTCGGTAACATCGGCTCTTGGTGTAAAGTGGAAATCGTTTTCAACTTTATTTAATTGTTGGTTTATCAAACCATCAACTGAATGTAAAAACTGTGAAGGGATTGAGTTTTCGAAAAAGAACTCACGGGCTGGATTGAATTTTAAGAATTTCATATTTGTTTTTGTTATTTTTTGATTGATAATTATTATTTAACAAAAACTTTTCCAATGCAAAATAAAAGACATTATGTCTATTATTCGCTATTTTATGAATAATCGAAACAGTTTTTAAAGACATTATGTCTTTTTTATATAGAATTTATCCTATTCTTACAGACAATTATGCCTCTGTAGGATTGCCTAAAGGGAGGGTAATTTCAAATACTGTCCCTACTTCTTCGGTACTGCTAAAGCTTATTTTGCCTCCAGCGGCCTCAATCATATTTTTAACCATGGGTAAGCCTAAGCCCATGCCATATATCTTAGTGCTAAAGTAGGGGGTAAATACTTTATCTGCATCTGCTTTGCTAATGCCTTTTCCATTGTCGCTTATGCTTATTTTTACCACGCCATTTTCTACTATGGCATTGATATCAATGAGTCCTTTTTTATCTTCAGGAATAGCCTGCGCTGCGTTTTTTATTAAATTGGTAAATGTTCTATTCAAATAGTTATTGTCAAAAAACACATATACATCATCAGCTACTTGGTTCACTATTTTGACATTGTCTTCGTTTTGGTGCAAATCAATAATAGGTTGCAGTGCGCTTCCCAAGTGTATATTTTCGAACTCAGGCGTTGGCATTTTTGCATAATTGCTAAATTCACTGGCTAAGTCGTTGAGTACATCTATTTGCGTAATAATGGTTTTACTTACCCTGTGGAAGGTTTCTTCTAGTTTAGGATGCTTATCGTTCCAAGCACGCTGCAAGTGCTGTACGCTTAGTTTCATTGGTGTAAGCGGATTTTTTATTTCATGTGCTATTTGTCTGGCTATATCGCGCCATGCGCCTTCTCGCTCACTTTGGGCTAGTCGCTGTGCGCTTTCCTCCAATTTATCTATCATTAAATTGTACTGTTTTACCAAATCGCCTATCTCATCTTTTCTATTCCAAAGAATAGGCTCATTCTTTTTACCTAAGTTAGTGGTACTTAATTGGCGTTGTATCAATATCAGCGGAAACGAAATACTATGCGAAATTAAATAAGAGATAATGCCAATGATAATAAATAGCAAGGCATATAAATTGATAAACCCAACTACTATACTTGAAATTTCGCTCAATAAATCGGCCTGTTTGCTAAAGTAAGGAAGCTGCGCATAACCTATCAATTCATTTTCGTTTTTGTAAATAGGCACATAAGCGGCTATATAGCCAAACTCCGCTATATGTTCAGCTTGGCTAAACTGCGACTCTCTTAATTTTGATAAATGATAGAAGGCCGTTGGATCCATTAAGTTGGCAATTACCCCTTCGTCATACACCTTGCTGATGCTACTGGCAAGCAGTTTGCCATGCAAAGTAAATATGCTAATATCCGTATCGTAAAAGTCGGCCAATTGGTTTAAGTAAGCTTTGCTTTCATCTACTTTATCTTTTATAATATAGTCAGCCGCTTCCCCTTGCAGTGTATTCACCACATTCCTTATTTTCCTACTTAATTTTTCGTTTTGCTTGGTAT
>JANMIV010000107.1:0-6371 GCA_031375995.1 Bacteroidota bacterium | reverse complement strand
CAACCAGAATTTACGCAAATAGATTGCGAAATGAGTTTTGTGGAACAAGAAGACATTTTGAACATGTTTGAAGGTTTGGTAAAGCATTTATTTAAAAGTGTAAAAAATATTGAAATTGCCTCTTTGCCAAGAATGACCTTTGCCGATGCGGCTAAGTATTATGGTTCTGATAAGCCAGATACCCGTTTCGATATGCGATTTGTAGAATTCAAATCAGTAGAGACGTTGCATGCAACGTCTGATTTGGATTCATCAAATACGTTGCATGCAACGTCTTTACATGCAACGCCTCTATTACCCGCAGGTTTTCCTGTATTTGACAATGCAGAATTGGTAGTAGGTATTTGCGCCAAAGGCTGCGCAGAATATACCCGTAAGCAATTAGATGAATTAACGGAGTTTGTTAAACGTCCGCAAATTGGGGCTACTGGTTTGGTATATGCACGTGTAAATGCAGATGGAAGTGTTAAATCATCGGTAGATAAATTTTATGATGAAGCCACTTTGAAAAAATGGGCGGAAGCTATGAATGCTGCACCAGGCGATTTATTATTGTTAATGGCGGGCGAAACAGATAAAACCCGCAAAGCTTTGAGCGAATTGCGTTTAGAAATGGGCAGTAGAATGGGTTTGCGTAATCCAGATGTATATTCATGTTTATGGGTAATTGATTTTCCACTATTGGAGTTTATAGAAGAGGAAGGGCGTTGGTTTGCCATGCACCATCCGTTTACATCACCAAAACCTGAAGATGTTGAGCACCTAAGCAAAGGAGATTACGCAAAGGTAAGAGCCAATGCCTACGATATGGTTATAAATGGGGTAGAGGTAGGTGGAGGTTCCATCCGTATTTTTGACAAAACTTTGCAAGCTAAAATGTTTGAAGTATTAGGATTTACAACAGAAGAAGCCCAAGCGCAATTTGGATTCTTGATGAATGCATTTGAATTTGGTGCTCCTCCGCATGGTGGAATTGCCTTTGGTTTCGATAGATTATGCTCCCTATTTGGAGGTGAAAACACCATTAGAGATTTTATTGCTTTCCCTAAAAATAACTCAGGCCGCGATGTAATGATTGATGGTCCTAGCCCAATTGACCAAAAACAATTGAATGAATTGGGTATTAGTGTGAATGCCAATTAAGAATTAGCGATTTTACAACAAAAAATAAGCTGCTTTAACGGCTTATTTTTTGTTAATGATGATTTCATCATAACCAAACTTTTGGACTCCATTTAGCTTATAACTTTTAATATTATCATCACTATAGTTATCACAGCATTTTTTCTCGTTTTGTTTGAGTTCTATTTCAAAGTTACTAAGCTCGTTAATAATTGAAGAGTGTGTATTGTAAATTTTGATGCCTTTTTTAAGAGAATAACTCCCGGTTTTTAAATTTTCTTGAACCAAGTAGTAGCCGTAATCATACCTGTTGTATGGACTATAATTAGATACATTAGTGGAGTTAAATAAAGTCACGGTATCAATTGGCTTTGCAAACGGGTTAATAGAATCTGACTCATACAAAATAAAATAGGTTGAATCCAATTCACTTATCTTAAAACCATTATTGGTTGAATCCATATTCATTCTAATAAATATTTGCCTATTGGCTTTATAATTTGTACAGTCTGGCCCAGTGCCAAAACCCCCACAACAACCATAAAAAGAACTTATTATTATAGTTAAAACAACAATTACCCTTTTTCTCATAATCAAACTTAGTTTTTAGTTCTTATTATTTTTAAGCCCACAATGTTTTTTAAGGATTATTTAAGAACAACTCTACATGTCAAGTGGAGTATAAGAAGAGTATTTATTTTTGCTTTTTGCTAAAAATGCTAAGATTAAAATCAATTCCAAAACTCAAAACTGCTCCACTTAAATTATCAGTTGGTGAAGAAGGTATATTTTTTTCTGAAGTTGAGAGTAGCCATGGTTGGCTTTCATTTATTCTATATCCTACTTTAAAATTGTATTTTACAAAATCATTTCCAATATAGTATAAGCCTAATCCACCAGATAAATAGTTGGAGAAATGATCAATAGCTAATAAATTACCTGTTTGTGATATGGTATTATTAAAATTACTCGTATTCACTTGTTTTGATAGTTCCACATTTGATAGGAGTTGACCAATAGCACCAAAAACGGATAATTGTACACGATGGTCTTTAGTTAGATTCATCTTGTATTCTAACCCAATTTCAGTAGTAATTATATCAGTAGCATTAACAAAAGAATCACCCGAAACCTCTAAGCCAAAAGAACTAAATACATTGGTAAAAAGGGTAAAGTTTTTATAGTTTATACCCAAGTTAAGACCAACGCCCGAATGGTAATTCCCAAAGGTACTTATTCCGTTGTTACGTAAAGTGGTATTTAAATTACTGTAATTGGCAAAAGTTGCCCCAAATGATGGACTAAAATAAAGGCTAAAATGACTTTTATGATTGCTCTGCTGGCAAAAAACAAACAAGGGTTGCAATAACATTAACAAAAGTATGGTTTTGGGAGTTTGTCTCATATTGAACAGTGTTATTAATTGAAAATGGTTGATTTGTCAACTCAAACATGTTTAACAATAGTTGGATATAAAAGTTTCTTGCAAGTGTCTTTTAAAGACCTTTATGCGTTGTTCTCATGGTCAAAATAGCTTTTTTGACTTTAGTGGAGAAGGATTTTAAAAATAGTGGAAGAGAAAACAAAAAGGCAGTGATTGAGTGCTATGCGAAACAGCAATGAGATAAAAATTGCTATAGCTTATTGAACTGGAAGTCAAAATACTAAATTAGACCGCATCAAACCAATGCAGAAAAAATTTATTTAAGTAGTTTCAGCGGTATAAATGATGCTGTAACTGAAAAGATTCCTAAAGAGTTGAAAGACAACTAGAGTAATCTTTTATAAGAGCTAGACCTAGTGAATGCAATCTCTTTTCTTATAACACTTACACAAGCATATTATGGGTTATCCAACTAGCTTATATTAGGCATTTGTATCTTGGCCAGTATTCTTGTTATTATCATTGCGCTTAGCAGACTTTTTAAACAGTAAATACATACCTAGAGAGATAGAAATAAGTATAAATCCAAAAAAATAACTCATCGTGTTGTTTATTTAGTTAGTTCCTGTTGTAAAGTAATCATTTTTAAAGCTGTTTCAGCAGCTTCTACGCCTTTATTGCCATGCTTGCCTCCACTTCTCTCTTTGGCTTGTTTTAAATTGTCTGTGGTTAATACACCAAATACTACTGCTTTGTTGTTTTGTAAGCCCACTTGCATAATACCGTTGGCACAAGCATCACTTATAAAATCAAAATGAGGCGTTTCCCCTTTAATTACACAACCGAGTGTAATAACAGCATCGTACTTTTTATTGCTCGCTAACCATTGCGCGCCTAGAGCCAACTCAAACGCACCAGGTACATAACTAATAAGTATATTCTTTTCTTTAACACCCATTTGAGATAGAAAGGAGATAGCTCCATCCCTCAATGCAAATGTTATTTCATTATTCCATTCAGCCACCACCAAAGCAATTTTGCATTTGGTATAAACTGTATTTACGGTTAAATCGGTGCTTGAAAGATTTTTTAATTGCGTTGCCATTTTCTTGTATGTGTAAAATAAAAAAAGCTTGTTTTAAGTCTTATATCCCTATTACAAGTATTTTGCACTTAGGATAGCAACTAGAAACAAGCTTTTGCTAATTGATATGTATATTTTTAAGAATTTTCTTTTGCAGCTTTTGCACGGGCCACAAATTTATCTATATCATTTGCTTCGGTAGATTCTGGGTAATCGGTTTTAATTTTTTCATATACATCCAAAGCATTACCCCACTCTTTTTGCTCTTCGTACACCAAGCCTGCTTTCTTTAAGAATATAGGCGAAGTAAGTTTGTTTTTGCTCATGCTAGCTGCTTTTAGGTAGTGTTTTACCGCTTTTGATAAGTCATTTGTTTCACTGTAAGCATCGCCTAGCAAACCTTCAGCCATAGGACCTACCAATTTGTTATCTGTGCTAAAATCTTCTAAATGCTCAATGGCATTGGCAAAATCACCTTTTTGCATAAAACAAACACCTGCGTAGTAATGTGCTAAATTCCCTGTTTTGGTCATTCCATATTCATCAGCAATGGCAATAAACCCTTGTTTATCACCTTTGCCATTTAAAGCCAAATCAAAAGAATCTATTTCAAACCATGCTTGTGCTGGAAAAATGGCATTTTGTGCTTCTATTTGCTTAGGTTCAATATAAAACTTGGTATAGGTAACGTATAATACTATAAGCCCTAAAATAACTCCTGCAACTGTTAAAATACTTTTTTTGTTTTTGATATAAAATTCTTCCACTTTATGGGTTGTTTCCATTAAGGTTGCATCTATATCTAATTCTGTTTCTTTGTGCTTATCTGACATGCTTTTTGTTTTATTTAATACTAATTTTCTTTATTGATAGGTTATTCTTTTATAAATGGATAATTGGGTTCAGCATATACATCTTCCCATAAGGCTGCACTTTCCGGATAAGGAGAGTTTTCGCTAAATTCAACAGAAGCCTGTACTTCTGCTACAATTGCCTCTTCTATGCTCTCTAATTCCGCTTCAGTAGCCCAATTTTTGCTTAAAATGGTTTGCTTAACACGTTCCAATGGATCGCGCATTTTATATTCTTCTACTTCTTCTTTTGTTCTGTATTTTGCTGGATCGCTCATAGAGTGTCCGCGGTATCTGTAGGTTCTTATTTCTAAAAAAGTAGGGCCTTCTCCTTTTCTTGCTCTTTCTGCTGCTTCTGCTATGGCATCGTGCACAGTTTCTGCTTGCATGCCATCTACTGCAGCGCAAGGCATATCATAAGCCAACCCAATTTTGTATATATCTAATTGGTTGGTGGTACGCTCTACAGATGTTCCCATGGCATAACCATTGTTTTCACAAACAAATATTACAGGTATTTTCCATAACATAGCCATATTGAAGGCTTCGTGCAAAGCACCTTGGCGCACTGCTCCATCACCCATGTAACAAACGGTTACTTGTTTGCCACCTCTGTACATATCGGCAAAAGCAATACCAGCACCTAAAGGAATTTGTCCTCCCACTATACCATGACCACCAAAAAAATTATGCTCTTTGCTAAACATGTGCATAGAACCACCTTTCCCTTTTGAGCAACCAGTAACTTTACCATATAGTTCTGCCATTACTTCATTGGCGGAAATGCCACATGCCAAAGCATGTGCATGGTCGCGATAGGCGGTAATAATTCTGTCATCGCTATTCAAAGCACTCATAGTGCCTGCCACTACTGCTTCCTGACCAATGTATAAATGGCAAAAACCTTTTATTTTTTGTTGACCATACAGTTGGGCTGTTTTTTCCTCAAACCTGCGCATAAGCATCATTTGCTTAAACCAGTGCATATAAGTTTCTTTTGTGTAGCTTGTCATTGTTTTAAAGGAATGCAAAAAAACGAAAAATATGCTAAGTTAAAAAGCAGCTTCGCTAAATTAATGCACTGATAATCAGTTGCAGAATAAATAATTGCCTTGCAGAAGCTCTTTGTGAACCATGTCTCCTGTTTTTAAAATGGACTATAGGTCATTTTTACATGCTCAATATCAGCTTCCCAAAAATGCGCTCCTTCGGGCTTAAAATTGTTTTTAGCGTACAAAGGAGTTGCACTTAATTGTGCATGTAGGTATATTTTTTTATGGAATGGTTTTGTTTCATTTAGTAGGTGCACCACCAAAGCATTGCCAATGCCTTTGTTTCTAAAAGCGTCTAAAACGGCAAATCGTTCTAATTTATACCCATTTTCGGTTTGTCTAATTCGCGCAGTACCTGCGGGTTCATTGTTGTAAAAAGCAATATAGTGAATACTCTCTTCTTCAAATTCGTATTCTATTTCTTTCGGACAGTTTTGTCCTATTACAAAAACTTCGTGTCTTATATCCCAAGCTATTTGCTGGGTTTTTGCATCCGTTATTTTCTCAATACTTATCATACCTTAAAGTATTTTTTTAGTGCTTCTCCAACCCAATATATATCTTCAAAAGAATTGTACATAGGAACTGGACTCATTCTAATTACATCGGGCTCACGCCAATCGGGCATAATATTTTCTGTAACTAAAAAATCAAATAACTGCTTTCCATTTTCTTTTACAATAATGGAAAGTTGGCAGCCCCTTTCCTCTTTATTCTGTGGCGTTATCACCGTTAGGTAATCCTTGAATTGGTCTAGCACAAATGCTAAATAAGCGGTTAGCAGCTCGCTTTTTGCCCTTAATCTATCCATTCCTGCCTCGGCAAACATTTCCAACGAGGCTTTGTGAATGGCCATAGGGAAAATTTGTGCATTGCTC
>JANMIV010000102.1:0-5413 GCA_031375995.1 Bacteroidota bacterium | reverse complement strand
ATCAACTTTTTGAATAAGAAAATTTTGAAAACTAGAGCTGTTAAAAATTAAATATACCAGCAACATACAGGCAAAGAATATGCCCAGCAAGGTGTACGATATTTTAATTAATAACTTTTTCAATGTAGTTTTGCCAAATATAAAATTTAATTCTGTTACAATTTTGTAAACAGTTATCAAATTTTGAACCAAAAATGTCTAAAACCAATATTACTATACTTGCCATCGAATCTAGTTGCGATGATACCTCAGCATCAGTTATTTGCAACGAAAAGGTGTTGAGCAATATAGTAACCAGTCAGAAAGTGCATGAACAATATGGTGGGGTAGTGCCAGAATTAGCCAGCAGAGCACATCAAGCCAATATTATTCCAGTGGTTGATGCTGCTTTAAAACAGGCAGGTATTACCCTTAAAGATTTACAAGCAGTAGCTTTTACCCAATCGCCAGGTTTAATTGGTTCCCTTATGGTGGGAGCTTCCTTTGCCAAATCATTGGCACAAACATTACAAATACCCCTTATTGCAGTTAACCACATGCAAGCGCATATTTTGGCTCATTTTATTGATGAGCCCAAACCCAGCTTCCCATTCCTTTGCCTTACCGTGAGTGGCGGGCATACGCAAATAGATATTATGCACAATTACTTTGAAAAACAAATAATTGGAAAAACAATAGACGATGCTGCGGGCGAGGCTTTTGATAAAGCAGCAAAAATGCTCGATTTACCTTATCCTGGAGGTCCTTTACTTGATAAATATGCACAACTTGGCGATGCTGTGTTTGAATTTGCCAAACCCAATATTCCCCAATTAGATTATAGTTTTAGTGGTTTAAAAACATCATTTCTCTATTTTTTACAAAAGGAAAAACTAAAAAACGAACAGTTTATTCCAGAAAATTTAAACAATATATGTGCTTCCATACAACATAGCATTATACAACATTTAATGAAAAAACTTGTATTGGCTAGTAAGGAAACAGGTATTAAAAACATAGCATTGGCAGGTGGCGTATCAGCCAATAGTGGCTTAAGAAAGGCTGTAGAAGAAGCAGGAAAAAAGTACCAATGGAATACCTTTATTCCTGCTTTCCAATATTGCACAGACAATGCAGGTATGATTGCCATTACCGCACATTATAAGTACTTAAATAATGATTTTGTCGATTTATCCATTGCACCAAGTGCAAGGTAATTTGTACCCAATTATATCAATATTTGATATTACACATCCTTACCCCAGTTATCCAATTCTGCTGCTGTCCATAAATCAGGAAAAAAAATTCTGCGTTGGTACCTTGGGTGCATGTATTTTTTCCAATCACTGCCTCCAGTTGCTTCAGCCGTTTCTCCTTTATTGGTTAAGTATTTATCAGCGGCATGGTAGTGTGCCATTACCCAAGTTACATTTACCGTATAGTCGTAGTGACGCATAGCCGCTATAAGCGTTGCATCCTGTTTTACTTCACTAGGCAATTGCTTAAATTTAGTCCATAAGTTGCAAGTATTGTAAAATTGCATTTTAGCTATAAAATCTGTTTTGTACTTTTCCTCAAACAAATTTAAAAGGGTGGTTTTTTTGCCTGTTGCGTGGTCTTTGCCTGCTGCTTGCCAATACAAATGCTCAAAGGCATGTTCGTATGGTGTATTTCTGTCAATATTGGCTCTGAAACGGTAATCAATTAAATTAATCAATTCCGTAGAAGCAAATTCTATTAAACGGTATTGTGCACTTTGGAAACCACTTGCTGGAGTAAGCGTATTTCTGAATTTTAAGTACTGCTCTACTTCCATGCCATCACCCATTATAGTGAATGAAGACGACAACATATCAAAATAACGACTCACACGGCTCAGTTTTTCGGCAAAAAAAGGAGCCGTTATATTTTGTTGCTCGCTTACTTGGTTTATTTCCCAAAGTATCATTTTAAAAAGCAACTCATTTATTTGATGGTACATAATAAATACCATTTCATCAGGCAGAGTAGTGCGCTGTATTTGCAAACTAAGCAGTGCCTCTGGCTGAATATAATCCCAGTAAGTAATGGGTTTTGCCCATACCAATCCTTCCAAGTGCGTAAGGTGGTTTTGGTCAATGGCTGCGTACTTTTCTTCAATGCGTTTTAAAACATCATTTTCTTTATTTTGCATAAGGGTAGTGTTTTGTATTTTTTGTTTCTCTGCGAAAGTAAAATAAACCTACCATTATTTTAATGAGCAACATCAGTGTTTCAAGGTATTTGCCTCTGTTTAATATGGTGTATAAACCTTATTGTAAATGTTATTATATTTGGCACTGAATGAAGACAAAAATAATAGCAAGTATAGCTGCCTTAACACTCCTATTTGCCTGTGGCAAAGACAATATTATTGATATACCCATAGTTGTACAGTATGCCAATTACAGTGCTTTAGATACCAATAAATATTGGTTATACGAGCACTTTAGCCTAGATACTGCTGGGAAATTTGTAAGTCTTAATAAGTTTGATTCTGTATATGTAGAAAAAGATACAAGCATAAGAGGCAACCGATACTTTAAACTAATAGATAAAGATTATAATAACAATGGTATAGCAATTTCCCGATACTTGCGCGATTCATTAGAGTTTACTGTAAATAGCAATGGGGAAATTTTGCTCTCCACTATTGATAAAGGCATTACTTACAATAGCTATATAGCATTGCAGGGCACTGATACCTTTGCTACAGTGAATGAAAAAATGGCCTTTGAAAACAAAATAGATTCTGTCCCTTTGGGCAAATACACTACCATTAACTACCTAATTACTTATACCATGGGTAGTAAATTTAAGCAAGGCGGGGCTATTCGCTATATCAATCATAAATATGCTGAAAGAGTAGGGTTGGTATATAAAACACTGCCTTTTAATTATTTAGAAAACAATTACGAAGTATTATTGCTCAAAAAACAAGGTGCGTTAAAATAATATTAGTATAATTGCCATCATAAAAAATACACTTTTACGTTTAACCTGCTTAATCATTTAAAATTATGAAACTTAAACTAACACTGTTGAGCTTATTAGTTGCGCACATGGCCACCGCACAATTGAATTATTACGGAAACTATTATGCGCAAATGAATGAATTGAATTTTTATACCAATGATGGAAGTATAGGAGCTTATAAACCATATAAGGAAAACAAAGTAAATAAAGTGTATGTAAAGCGCTACCATAAAAAAAACAAGCAATACATCACAACAAGCGAACAGTACTTTAATGATTATGGGGTCAATTACTTAAATATTAGTTACAATAAAAAGGGCAAAGAAAGATACTCCAATAACTTCCACATGATTGATAGCAATCATTTTGATAAACAATACTACATACACAAAGGCGATACCACTAAGGTGTATTATACCTTTAATGACGATAAGCAAGCCTTACAAATTAGTTATTACAATAAAAAAAATAAACGCACTTACTTTCGTGTAAATAAATTCAACGATAAAAAACTACAAAGCTCAATTAGTTACAATAAGAACGGCAAACAAATACAGCGTTATGAATACGATTATTATGAAAATGGCAAAAGAAAACTAGCCAAACTATATAATAGAAAAGATAAGCTAAAAAGAGTGTGGAATTATGCGTGTGAGCCAGCAGGGGTTTTAGAGAAGAAAGTAGCCCAACAAAATATATGTAAAAAGCGCACCTACAATAGCGATAGCAGCTATTTGGAGCTATTTGAAAATATGAACGAAAAGGGGCAGACCACACGCACTATTATTAAATATTCAAAAGATAGTTTAATGCTAGAAAACGCTTCTTTTGATAAAAACGACAAAGAAATTTTTAGAACCGTTAGAGCATATAATGGCAACAGACAAGTAACCGAAACGGTGCAATATAAAAAGGGAAAATTACGTACTACAATAGTTTATGCTTATACACCTGCTGGACTTATAGAATCCTATAAGCTCATCAATAAAAAAGGAAAAGAAATAAACAATTACCAATATGCATATGAATATGCAAGCAAGTAATTAGCCATATCCAACAAAAATTTTGTTTCCCTATTGGGTTTTATTTGCTTTTAAGTGCGTGTGTAATTTATTTATTGTTTGAAAACCAGTGCTTTGTAAAGCTGCAAACAATCATTTTTAAATGTAGCAGAAGCGGTTAAATTCGCACTCCGAAATATTTTAACCATACCATTCTAAATTCATACACATGACAAAAGTATCAGTTATTGGAGCAGGTGCAGTGGGAGCAACCACAGCCGATGTTATTGCTTATCGCCAATTGGCAGATGAGGTAGTTTTACTAGATGTAAAAGAAGGTTTTGCCGAAGGTAAAGCATTGGACATTTACCAAACCACTTCATTACTAGGCATGAAAACCCGCATAAGCGGCACTACAAACGATTATAGCAAAACCGCTAACTCAGATGTAGTAGTAATTACTTCAGGTATTCCGCGCAAGCCCGGCATGACCCGCGAAGAGTTAATTGGTACCAATGCCAATATAGTAAAAACAGTTGCCGAAAACGTATTGAAGCACTCTCCCAATGCCATTATAGTGGTAGTTTCAAACCCTATGGATACCATGACATATTTGGCTTTAAAATCTACTGGTTTACCTAAAAACAGAATTATTGGTATGGGTGGTTTGTTGGATAGCGCACGTTTCAAAGGCTACTTAGGCTTGGCTTTAAACCAACCTACTGCCGATATACAAGGAACAGTAATTGGCGGACATGGCGATACCACCATGATTCCATTAACCCGTTTAGCTACCTTAAATGGTGTACCCGTTTCAAATACACTAAGCGCAGCCGAGTTAAAAGAAATTAGCAATGCTACCATGGTAGGTGGTGCTACATTAACCAAACTATTAGGTACTTCAGCTTGGTATGCACCAGGTGCTGCAAGTGCTTTATTAGTAGAAAGTATTGTACGCGATCAAAAACGTGTAATGCCTTGCTGCGTAGCTTTAGATGGCGAGTACGGACAAAAAGATATTTGCTTAGGTGTACCAGTAACCATTGGTAAAAATGGTTGGGAAACCATAGTTGATTACAAATTAACTACCGATGAGCAAGAACTATTCAATAAGAGTGCCGATGCTGTGCGTGCCATGAACAATGTACTGTCGGAAATAGGCGTATTGTAATTCATACCCTTTTATATATAAAAAAAAGACTTGTCAGCAATGGCAAGTCTTTTTTTTGTTTTTAGGTAGCTCCGTTAGCTAACGGACAAGTATTTCCTGCTTTCGTCATTAGTTGCTGCGCAAGCTAATTGGCTCTATCAGGGCTAAAAATATGCCCATTTTATCATTTTCAGTAGAGACGTTGCACGCAACGTCTTTTTATAATGAAGACGTTATGTTCAACGTCTTTTATTGGGTTTTTATTTCGTTCTATGAAGACGTTGCGTGC
>JANMIV010000088.1:0-1504 GCA_031375995.1 Bacteroidota bacterium | reverse complement strand
TACTTTAATTGATCAAATAGAACCCTTTTTAACTTTCGAAAATGAGCAAAAAAAGTATGCTAACTACCGTGATAGCATATCGAAAAAAAGAGAAACATTGGCGCCCGTTGAACTGAACAGTGCTGACTCTGCACAACTGGTAAAGTTGTACCGAATTGGCCCCAGATTAGCTGGAAAAATAATAGATTACCGAAACAAATTGGGAGGATTTTTTAATCTTAACCAGCTTACTGAAATATTTGGTTTTGATGAAGATATATTATACGATTTGCAAGGCAAAATATATGTAGATGCAAAAAAAGCAAAAAAATTAAACTTAAATACGGTAAGTGAGGAAGAATTGAAAACACATCCCTATTTTAAATACAAACTGGCTAGGGTTATTACCAATTACAGAAAACAGCATGGCAGCTATAAAAATTATACCGATTTGCTGCAAATCAAAATTATAAACGATTCTATACTTGACAGGATTAAAATATATGGAATACTAGAATAAAACAACCCCCATTTATTTCCCTTTCATTTAATAAATGCAGCTATTCAAATGCCAAATGAGTAAACTCATTTAAAATTTTTCCAATTTAACTTTCAAATGACTTTTCGGGTTAAATAATTCATTATTATTGCCGAAATAATAAACTCAAATTTAGAATGCTCAATTTCGAACCTACAGAAAACCAAGTAATGGTGGCGCAAATGGCGCGCGACTTCGCAGAAAAACACATTCGCCCTTATGTAATGGAATGGGATGAAGCCCAAATTTTTCCCAAAGAAACCATGCAAGAAATGGGTAAACTAGGCTTATTGGGTGTGTTGGTTCCCGAAGAATATGGTGGAGCAGGATTGGGTTATTTTGAGTACATTACTGCTATTATAGAAATAAGCAAAGTATGTAGTTCAGTTGGACTAAGCATGGCGGCACACAATAGTTTGTGTACTGGCCATATATTGCAATTTGGTAATGAAGAACAAAAGAAAAAATGGTTGCCTAAATTAGCTACTGGAGAATGGATAGGCGCTTGGGGACTTACAGAAGCAAATACTGGTAGCGATGCAATGCGTATGCAATGTGTAGCCAAGCAAGATGGTGACTATTGGGTACTAAACGGTTCGAAAAACTGGATTACACATGGTATTACGGGTGACGTTGCAGTTGTTTTGGCTCGTACTGGTGAATTACTAGACTCACATGGCATTACTACATTTGTGGTAGAGCGTGGTACACCGGGCTTTAAAGGAGGTAAAAAAGAAAACAAACTAGGTATGCGTGCCAGCGAAACTGCGGAAATGATTTTTGAGGATTGCCGTGTGCACAAAGACAATATACTAGGCAATATAGGCGATGGTTTTAAACAAGCCATGAAAGTATTGGATGGTGGAAGAATTTCCATTGCTTCGCTTTCATTGGGTATAGCTAAGGGCAGTTATGAAGCCGCTCTGAAATATTCGAAAGAGCGTCATCAGTTTGGTCAACCAATATCTAACTTTCAGGCCATTGCTT
>JANMIV010000074.1:0-3096 GCA_031375995.1 Bacteroidota bacterium | reverse complement strand
ATCTAATGGAGTTTCATTATAATGATTCGTTTCATTAATGAGAATAAATGGATGACGAAGTAGTTTCGCTCATCAATCAAATAAAAGACAAATACAATACACAAGGTCAAAACTTTAAAAGTTACCTCGAAGGATTGTTGTATCAAGATTATACCAACTACTGGGATTATATTTCTATAGATACTTTGCTCACCTTACAAAAGCCCAAAACGCTTATACCTGATGAGATGATTTTTATAATTTATCATCAAATAACGGAACTGTATTTTAAGCTTTCATTGCACGAAATGGAACAAATTGCGGAATGCAAAGACAATTTGGATGGTGCTTTTTTTGCTGATAGAATAAGGCGTATCAATGCCTATTTTGATAACCTAACGCATAGTTTTGAAATAATGGTAAGCGGTATGGATCCTGAACAATTTTTAAAATTTAGGATGAGTCTATTACCTGCCAGTGGTTTCCAAAGTGCGCAGTACCGCATGATAGAAATACACGCTACTTCTTTTACCCGCCTTATAAGTAAAGACAAACGCGATGAATTGGCAAATGCCTCTATAGAAGAACAATTTGAACACATATACTGGCAAGCAGGAGCTACCGAATCTGATACGGGCAAAAAAACATTGACATTGACCAAATTTGAGCAAAAATATGGTGCCAAGTTAAAGCGTTTGGCTGTACAATGCGAAACCACCAATATTTGGGCCATTTACCAATCATTGAGTGCGGAACAAAAGCAAGATACAGCGCTGATTGAAGAACTGAGAAAGTTAGACTTAAATGTAAATGTAAATTGGCCATTGATGCATTATAAATCGGCTGTAAAGTACTTGCAAAAACCAAAGGAAGATGTAGCTGCTACAGGCGGAACCAATTGGCAGAAATACTTGCCTCCGCGTTTTCAAATGCGTATATTCTACCCTGATTTGTTTACAGCAGAAGAATTAGCCAACTGGGGTAAATTCTAATATGCTATCTATAAAAATACTTGCGCTTATTTATCTGTTTTAAGCAAGTATTTTTGTTTTTGTTTTCATGGAAGAACTAAAGGGAAATGTAAAAACTTTTTATGCCCATTCGCAAGAAGCATGGCGCAAATGGTTGGCAGAAAACCATGATAAAGAGCAGTCTGTTTGGCTCATTATATACAAAAAAGAAAGCAAAATACCCACCGTGTATTACCCTGAGGCGGTAGATGAAGCCATTTGTTTTGGGTGGATTGATAGCTTGATTAATAAGCGTGATAAAGAGAGTTATTTCCAATTTTTTGCCAAACGCAACCCTGCAAGTAATTGGAGTAAAGTAAATAAGGACAAGGTAGCCCGTTTGATGGCAGCCAATGCCATGCAAGCTGCAGGTTTAAAAATGGTTGAATTGGCCAAGCAAACAGGTACTTGGGATGCACTGAACGATATAGAAAAGGCTGTATTGCCCCCCGATTTAGAAGCCGCTTTTAAGCAAAACGAAACGGCTTTCAAAAACTGGGAATTGTTTCCGCACTCTACCAAAAGAGGTATTTTAGAATGGTTATTGAATGCAAAAAAAGAAGAAACCCGCCAAAAGCGTATCCTAGAAATTGTATCCTTAGCAGCGCAGAATATAAGGGCCAATCAGTATAATCCCCAAAAAAAGTAATGCCTTGCATAAGCAAGCATGCTTGCTAAAAATAAACGGCAATAAGTTATTTGTACTAGGAAGTAATATATTGCGCCATGCCACAATCTGCTAGCATAGCCGAAATAAAAAAAGAGTTACAAACACTTCACGGTGCAGAGCTGATAGCTGTTTGCTTGCGTTTAGCCAAATATAAGAAAGACAATAAAGAATTACTCAATTATATATTGTTTGAGTCGGGTAATGAAAGCTTATTTATAGAAAAGGTAAAAGAAGAAATGAACCAGCTATTTACCGAAGTAAATACCACCACGCTTTATTTTGCCAAGAAAACCATTCGTAAAATATTGAGGTTTACCAATAAATATGCCAACTATTCAGGCAAAGCCACTACCCAAATAGAATTACTAATACATTTTTGCCAAGGGGTAAAAGCTTTGAAACTTGACTTTAGCAAAAGTACTGCCATGCAAAACCTATACGAAGCGCAACTAAAGAAAATAGATAAAGCCTTGTTGGAATTGCATGAAGACTTGCAATACGATTACCAAAAGGAGATAGATCAATTATAAACATTGCAATAATTGGCCTTACCTACACCACTGCAAAGTATGCACTGTAAACATTATTGCAAATGGTAAGCTATTTTACCTTTCCAATAACCACACCCACACCTTTTTGGCAATAAGATGTTAAATATGCAAATTATGGCAGGTATTGTGTAATACTTGAGGAAGTGAATGATTAGATATTTGTGGAGGAAAAATAATCCACCCATTCATTTATTCATCATGAAAAATACTGTATCAAACTCTGCCCTGTTATTGGCACTATTAGCACTCCCCTTCACTAGCTATGCGCAAGCTCCTCCATTGGGAAGAGTAGCAACCTTTGCATTATTTACAAGTGGTGGAGCATTTACCAATACTGGAAATTCTGTTATTACGGGCGATATTGGAACAAACGTTGGTGCATTAACTGGTTTTCCTCCAGGAACTGTAAATGGCTCCATTCACGTGGCTGATTCCGTTACAACATTGGCTGCAACCAATTTAGGTACAGCATACGCCAGTTTAAGTGCCTTAGCATGCGATAGTACTATTGGGGCTACTTTAGGCAATGGACAAATACTCACGCCCAAAGTATATTGTATTGTTAGCCTTGCAACAATTAATGGAAACCTTACCTTAAATGCTTTAGGCAATCCCAATGCCGTATTTGTAATTAAAGTAAACGGAGCACTCAATACAGCAACATCAACCCAAATACTGCTTACCAATTCGGCAAACATCAATAATATTTTTTGGCAAGTAAATGGTCCATTTACACTTGCTGACAGCTCCAATTTTAAAGGAACAATCATTGCCAATGGTGCCATTAGTTTATTGGCAAAATCTGCTATTTTAGGAAGGGGTTTAACAACAACTGGAGCCATTTCTATTCAGAACACAAACAATTTGCTCCCTATTGATTTAATTT
>JANMIV010000067.1:0-4509 GCA_031375995.1 Bacteroidota bacterium | reverse complement strand
GTGGCGATTGAGGCAATGCGTAAAACTGGCCTTGATTCATACGGCTTGGCACTACAAAATCTCTCGCTCCTTCAGGAGTAGATTTAATTAAAACGGGGGTTTCTACTTCCGTAAACTGTTGCGAATCCAAATAAACACGGGTTTGCTGGCTCATTTTATGGCGCAACAATAAATTATCGCGTACTGGTTTTCGCCTAATATCCAAATAGCGGTATTTCATTCTCAAATCATCCCCACCATCCGTATTGTCATCTATAGTAAAAGGAGGCGTTTTAGACTCGTTCAATATTTCGAAGTCGCTAACTTCTATTTCTATTTCCCCTGTAGGAATCTGCTTGTTTTTGCTACTGCGTTCAATTACCTTTCCAGTAACTTTTAATACAAATTCGCGCCCACATTTACGTGCCTTTTCGCAAATAGCTGCATTGCTTTCCATGTTGAAAGCCAATTGGGTTATTCCATACCTGTCTCGCAAATCAATAAAGGTCATACCACCCAAATCTCTGCTCTTTTGTAACCATCCACTTAAGGTTACTATTTCGTTTACATGTATAATTCTAAGTTCTCCGCAAGTATGTGTTCTGTGCATATTTTTATATTCAAAAGGCTATTTGCCTTTCCATTTTTGAGGCCGCAAAATAGCAAAATATATTTATCCCTTAAAATTAGAGGGCAATAGAAACATGATTAGTAGCTTGTTTACTTATTAATTGCTTCTTTACTTACACTAATCTGCTGAACATCAGCAACTGTAAAGAAACAGCACTTATTACTTGAACGGTAAAATTTTTATCGTTAAGTTTTTTATATTGCTGCCATGTTTAGAGCAAAATATATGCAAATTATAAAGAAGTACAAATTGATTCTTTTATTCGTGCTAATTGGTTTTTTATCGTTCAAAGGAGCTGATACCTACTTTGAAATATCAAAGAATATGGATTTATTCTCTACCGTTTTTAAAGAAATAAACACCTATTATGTTGATGATATTGATGCAGGCAAATTGACGAAAAAAGCAATTGACGAAATGCTAAATACCCTTGATCCCTATACCAATTACATTAGCGAGGCAGAGGCAGAAGATTTTAGATTTCAAATGACTGGTCAATATGCAGGTGTAGGAGCACAAATTGCCACTAAAGGAGATTATGTAGTTATTACAGACCCTTATGAAGGTTATCCTGCTCAAAAAGAAGGATTATTACCAGGCGATTTAATAGTTGCAGTAGAAGGAAAATCTACAAAAGGAAAAAACACACTTGATATCAGTAAATTGCTAAAGGGGCAAGCTGGAACCAAAGTAAATATTACCATACAACGCAATGGAGTAGAGATTAAAAAAACACTTTCCCGTCAAGAAATTAAAGTAAACAATGTTCCCTATTTTGGTATGATAAATAACGAAACAGGGTATATAAAACTAAGCGGATTTACCAATGATGCTGGAGAAGAAGTGCGCAATGCTTTGGTTGATTTAAAGAAAAATGGCACTTTGAAAAATGTAATATTAGACGTAAGAGGAAATCCAGGAGGTTTATTGCACGAAGCAGTAAATATTGTGAATGTATTTGTACCGCAAGGACAGGAAGTAGTGAGTACAAAAGGAAAAGGAAAAGAATGGGAAAAAACATACCGCACGCTAAACCCGAGTACAGATAATGAAATACCAGTGGTGGTTTTAACCAATAAAAACTCCGCTTCTGCTTCAGAAATTGTAAGTGGAACCATACAAGACTTAGACAGGGGTATAATAATTGGGCAAAAAACCTTTGGTAAAGGACTCGTACAATCTACTCGCCCGCTTAACTACAATGCACAAATAAAAATTACCACTGCTAAGTATTATACCCCAAGCGGACGCTGCATCCAAGCCCTTGACTACTCACACAAAAATGAAAATGGAAGTGCCGAAAGTGTACCTGACAGCTTAAAAAAAGCCTTTAAAACCAAAGGAGGTAGAAAAGTACTTGATGGAGGTGGAGTGGATCCTGATATAAAAGTACCTTTGAAACAATTATCTAAAATAAGTGAAAGTCTTATAGCTAAACAGCTTATTTTTGACTATGCCACATACTTTAGAAATAAGAATGAAAGTATTGCCAGTGCTAAGGTATTTAAGCTGACGGATGCCGATTTTGCCGACTTTAAAAAACACATTGCAGATAAAGATTATGCTTATAGTACAGCCACAGAAACAGCTTTACTAGAAATGAAAAAGAAAGCAGAAGAAGAAAAATACTTTGATGCTATTAAAACCCAATATGAAAACATAAAACAAAGTTTAGGTCATGATAAATTAGCCGACTTAGACAAAAACAAAGAGGAAATTATAGAAATGCTAGAAGAAGAAATAGTTAGACGCTACTATTTTCAAAAAGGTAAAATAGAGGCTAGTTTCTCTCATGATGCTGATATTCAAGAGGCTTTGAAAATATTAGCCGATAAAGTAGCCTATAAAAAAATACTTACTGCCAGTAAATAAACATGCTGGAAATATCTGACTTTATTATACTAGTCCTAGCAGGTTGTTTAGGTGGTTTTCTTTCTGGTTTTTTGGGAGTTGGTGGAGGCATTATTTATGTTCCCATTCTTGACTATTTCCTCTCCAAGTATTTTAACAATAGCAGCGAGTTGGTAAAAGCCGTATTGGCCAATTCATTGTTTACCATTTTGTTTTCGGCAAGTGTAGCCAGTTATAAGCAGTATAAAATGGGGAATTTGTTTCCCAAAGAAATTCTAATCACAGCCATTCCTGGCATTATTACCGTGGTTGGTATGCATACACTCATTAATAGAGGTGATTGGTACAAAAGAGAAACTTTCTTATGGTTTTTTCTCATTATGCTCCTTTTTGTTGTTTCCAAAATGTTTCTATCAAAAAACAAAGGCAATAAAACCATAGTAGAAGAAGCCCCAAAATACAAATACTATTTTACAGGGGCTTTTGCGGGCATTGTTACCGCTATGTCTGGCTTAGGAGGAGGAGTAATTATGACTCCTATTTTCACAGAATGGCTCAAAATAAATATAAAAAAAGCCAGTGCTATTTCTACTGGCGTTATTCCTGCCTTTGCATTGGTTATTGGTGTTTTAAATTTGAATATAGTGCCACAACACACCATTAGCAATTGGCAATTGGGTTATATTATATTCCCCGTTGTGTTCCCTCTCATATTAGCTACTTTTTTGTTTGCCCCTTTAGGTGTTAAAATGGCTCAAAAAAGTAATTCGCAGACAATTCGAATAACTTTTGCTAGTTTTGCAAGTATTGTATTACTAAAAGTTATTTATGAATTATTACAAAAATAAAATTTTATTGACCCTGTGCCTTATTGGTACTTCACTTACTCCTATTCTTGCGCAACCTGTATCGAAAAGCGATGACGACATCATCAATTCCTTGCAACAAAATATAAGTTATTTAGCTGATGAGAAGCTTGGAGGCCGATTAATGGGCAGTCATGGTGAAAAAATGGCTTACGAGTTTTTAATTGACAATTTTCAATCACTTGGTTTTGTTGCCAAAGGAACCAATGGTAACTTTATACAAACTTTCTCCTTAAATAAGCTTTCCTATAACCATGTAAAGTGTACCATTAAGAAAAAAAGCTACGAACAAAGCTATGATGGCATGAACCCAACTGATTTTTACCCATTACCAGGAAGCAATGTAGGGAAAGTAAAGGAAAAAACAGTTTGGCTTGGATTAGGCGAAAATTCCGATTATACTGGCAAAAAGAACATAGATGGTAAAATTTTTGTATTTAAATTGGGAGCTCCTAATGTAAGCACCAAAACAGTAGAAGAAAGAATTGATACCGCCATAAAACTAGGTGCTGAAGCCGTTGTATTTGTGAATATACACCAAGATGTGCTTGAGCCAGAATTCAAACCCTTTTTCAAACCAAACTTCAAAAAAGTACCCGTTTATTTGCTGACTAGTAAGTTAAAAATAGATACCCTTAATTTTGACAATGGCACCATTGAATTAAATATTGACACCATTACCCGAACTTTAGAAGGACATAATGTAATTGCCTATATCAATAACAAAGCACCAAACACCGTAATAATAGGTGCACACTATGACCACTTAGGTTATAATGAACTAGGTGGCTCTACCTACAGACGAACCGAAAATGAAAAGCCGCAAATACACAATGGAGCAGATGACAACGCAAGTGGCACTGCTGCTTTAATAGAATTAGCAGAGATCATAAAAAAAGCCAATTTACGTAAAAACAATTACCTATTTATTGCCTTTAGTGGCGAAGAAGAAGGTCTGCTTGGATCCAACTATTTTGTTAAAAATCCAACCATAGATTTAAGCAAAGTTAGCTATATGCTTAATATGGATATGATTGGCAGGCTAGACACCGTTAAAAACACATTTGCCATAAATGGTGTAGGCACATCACCTATGTGGGGCAAAGCATTGGCTTCTATTTCCGTTAAAGGATTAAATGCACCTATCACTACAGAAAGTGGCTCTGGTGCTAGTGACCATAC
>JANMIV010000311.1:0-7045 GCA_031375995.1 Bacteroidota bacterium | reverse complement strand
TCATGTTTAGCGGCAGTGATTTAGGATACAAAGTAAATACAGAAAATACGAAAAGAAATGCCTATTTATAAGTACATAAATATTTTTTATAGCTTATTGAAGCTAAGTTTATATTTTCGCTATATCAAAACAAACTCAAGTATATGATTAAATTAAAATTTTACACCTTATTTTTTACAAGTATGTCATGTGTTGGTATAATGGCACAATCAGGCAAAAAAGGCGATGTAGTAAAGCCTATTATTGATAAAAATTCCATGAATTTAGATGTAAAACCCAATAACGATTTTTACCAATATGCCAATGGCTCTTGGCTTAAAAACAATCCGGTGCCAAGCACTGAAAGCCGTTGGGGCAATTTTAATATAGTAGCTGAGAGAAACAATACTATACTGAGAACCATATTGGAGGGTTTGGCAACAGTAAAGCAAAAGTCAGGCAGTATAGAAGAGAAAATAGCCACTTTTTACAATTTATATATTGATACCAATAAACGCAAAGCAGATGGAGTAAAACCTATTGGTGAGTATATTGGTATGATAAAGAAGATTGAATCAAAGCAAGACTTTTTTAAAGTACTAGCTGATATGCATAAGAAAGGCTTATCGGGCATACTTAGGTTCGGTATTTCGCAAGATGCCAAAAATAGCCAAGTGTATATTCCATACCTTTCACAAGGAGGCCTTGGTTTGCCTGATAAAGATTTTTACCTGAAAACAGATGACAAGTCGGTAAATATTAGACGAGAATATGCAAAATATATTGCTTTGGTGCATGGCATATATGGTTTTGGCGATAAGCAAGACCTAAAACTAGCCGAACAGATAATTGGAATGGAAACCGACTTGGCCAATAATAGCATGAGCCGTTTGGAAAGGCGCAATCCTGATAAGCAGTACAATAAATTAACCAACGAAGAGTTTTTTGCGAAACCATACTACCAAGTATTAAAAGACTATATATTCACTGTTGGCATACGCCAGTTTGATGCCATTATAGTAAGCCAACCAGAATATTTTGTGGGTTTGAATAAGTTATTAGAAAAGTATAGCTTGGAAGAGTGGAAGTCGTTGTTGTTATGGAATTTAATAAACAATACAAGTAACTTATTAAGTCCTGAATTAGAGCAAGCACAATTTGGGTTTTATGCTACGGTACTCAATGGAACCAAAGAGCAAAAGCCATTATGGAAAAAAGCCATAGCTGCTTGCAATGGTGGAGTGGGCGAAATGTTGGGTCAGTTGTTTGTAAAACAAACTTTTAGTAGCAATGCTAAAGTACAGGTAAATACCATGGTGTCAAATATATCTGATGCCTTTAGAGTACGTTTGTCAAACCTAGCTTGGATGAGCAGTACCACTAAAGAAAAAGCCTACGAAAAACTGGGTACCATTACCCGTAAGTTTGGTTACCCCGATAAATGGACAGACTTTTCTACTTTAAAAATTAGCAATACCAGTTATTTTGAAAATGTATTGGCTTGCAATGAATTTGATTACAATGAAATGATTACCAGACTTGGTAAACCAATTGATAAAAATAAGTGGGGAATGTTGCCGCAAACAGTAAATGCATATTATAACCCAATAAACAATGAAATAGTGTTTCCTGCTGCCATATTGCAAGCGCCATTTTTTGATGAAAAGGCAGATGCTGCCCTTAATTATGGTGCTATTGGTGCGGTAATTGGGCATGAAATAACCCACGGTTTTGATGACCAAGGCAGTAAATATGATGCCAAAGGAAACTTGAATAGCTGGTGGACGGAAGAAGACAGAAAAAAGTTTGATGAAAGAACCAACGTATTGGTAGAACAATTCAATCAATTTAAAGTAGGAGATAGCTTATATGTAAATGGTAAACTTACTTTAGGCGAAAATATTGCAGACTTAGGCGGCTTAAGCATAGCTTACGATGCTTTTAAACTTTATTTAAAGAAAAATCCTAAAGAAAATGTGGTAAAAGACGGTTTTACACCTGAGCAAAGGTTTTTTATTGGTTTTGCACAGTTATGGAAAAACAATGCACGTCCCGAAGCCATTAGGCAATTGGTGCTAACAGATACGCACTCGCCTGGAGAGTTCAGGGTAAAAGGCCCTTTGAGCAATATGCCTACTTTTTACGAAGCTTTTGATGTAAATGAAGGCGATGAAATGTATAAAAACCTTTCAGAAAGAGCAGATATTTGGTAAAACTTTTTTGGCTGCATAGCAAACACTTAAAGTGCTTGCTATGCAGCTTATAATAAACCTTATTTCTTTTTCTTCTTTTTACTTTTGCTTGTTGGAATGTTTATTTCCTTTTGTGCTAAAGCCACATCGTAGTCAACCCAAAGTATATTTAAGTGGTAATAGTCGTATAATGCAATTGCACGGTGTGTAATACCATCCTTATCCTTAATATATTCAATAGCGGCAATGGTATATTTCCTACCACCCATAGAGCAAGGCAATCTTTTTCCATCTAAACTGCTGGTATTAAAGAATACTTTGGTAAAACCAACACCTGTTAATGAATCATAACCCGTTTTATCGTACGGGGTAGAACGACTGTATAATTCTATGCCCACATATTCGGGTTTATTACCGCAAGGGTTTATATACAATTGTTGCCCTACTTTAAAAGGTATTTTATTTATTTCTTGTGCCCATATAAGGCTTACACAAAAGGTGTAAATAAAAAGTGCAAATGTCTTTTTCATGGTGGTTATGCTTTAACTACTAGTACTGGAATGTTTACCAAATGCCTCACTTCATCAACAGTGGAGCCAAATATAATATCGCTAATACCAGCGTGTCCGTGTGCGCCCATTACCAGCAAATCTATGTTATTTTCTTTTATAATTTTGGCAATGCTGGTGGCTCTATTGCCATAGCCAAGTTGTGTAGTACTATTTATACCCAATTGCTTTAAGTTGCTTTTATATATTTCTAAATTGGCTTGGTCTGAAAGTGTTTCCGTATCAAGGGCATCTTCGCCAAGGCGCTTGGCAATGGCCGATTCTACTATATGTATAATTAGATACTCTATTTGTTTGCCTCCAAGCGACACTGCGTGTTTAATGGTGCTCTGATCTTGTTTACTAAAATCAACGGTAATGGCTATTTTGGAATAGATGGCTGGTTCTATGTTTTCTATTTGTACCGCATTGCCATGCGGAACCAATTGTTTTTTTGCAGACAATTTAACAAACAAAGGATTAAAGGTAATATAAAGCAGCATTCCAAGTGCGTAGAGGCAAATAAGCAATAGTATTATTTTTATAAAAATACCATCGTTGCCTAAATGGGCAAATACCTTTATCATTTCTTCTACTACCAGTTTAATGTTTAGACCGACAATAATAAAAGCCACAGCCCAAGCAGCTATTTTGGTGAAAGTACCAATGGCAAAACCACCCATGAGTTGCTTACTACTGGTAAAATGAATGAGTGGAATAACAGCAAAACCAAGTTGTAAGCTCAATATTACCTGACTCAATACGAGCAAATTACCTAGTTGGTCATTGCCAAAAAATAAAATGGTAATTACTGCGGGTACTATGGCAATAAGGCGGGTAATTAATCTGCGCAACAAGGGGCTGATACGCAAATTTAAATAGCCTTCCATTATAATTTGTCCTGCTAAAGTACCTGTAATGGTAGAGCTTTGTCCAGCACATATTAGGGCTATGGCAAATAGGGAGGGGGCTAAGTCTCCAAAAAGACTTTTCAATAATAAATGGGCATCCTGTATGCTCGAAACCTGATTGTATCCTAATTTAAAGAAAGCAGTGGCGGCCAAAATAAGAATGGCAGCATTTACAAAAAAAGCAAGGTTAAGGGCAATAAAGGAGTCAATAAAATTGAATTTAATGGCTTTGCGTATGCCCACATCATTTTTCTCTATTTTACGCGATTGTACCAATGCCGAGTGCAAATACAGGTTATGAGGCATCACTGTTGCGCCTATTATACCAATGGCAATATACAAAGCACTTCCATCCAAACTGCTGGGCAAAAAGCCCTTACTTACTTCTACGTAGTCTGGATTTACAATGAAAAGTTCCGTTAAAAAAGAAAAGCCAATAATACTAACCAGGGAAACAATAAATAATTCCAGTTTACGCACTCCTTTATTGATTAAGAGTAGCAATAAAAAGGTATCGAAAACGGTAATAAGTACGCCATAAATAAGAGGTAAGCCAAATAATAAGTTGAGTCCGATAGCCATGCCTATAATTTCAGCCAAATCGCAAGCAGCAATGGCAATTTCAGCAAATACATATAGGGAAATATTGGTCCATTTGGGATACTGTTGACGGCTGGCCTGTGCTAAATCCCATCCTTTTACTATGCCCAAGCGAGCAGCTAGGCTTTGTAAAAGTAAAGCCATTAAATTGCTCATGAGCAATACCCAAATGAGTTTATACCCAAACTGACTGCCTCCCGCAATATCAGTAGCCCAATTACCTGGATCCATATAGCCCACACTTACCAGATAAGCAGGACCAATATAGGCCAATAGAGTGCGCCACCAACTTTTATGAGAGGAGGTATTTACGCTTTCGTGTATTTCGCTAAGCGATTTATCCGTGGGTTTTTGCATGCTTTATTAGTTACGCAAAAGTAAAAAGTTAGACGAACCTAACAAATAAAAAGTACTTATTTTATTATTAAAACTATTTTATACTTAAAATTGTAAACTATATATGGTACAAAAATTCATTAGTTATCTCCTGTTTTGGAAAAAGCAGGAAGAAACAGACAATAAGGCAAACTTTAACTTGAAAGTAATGCATGGAATCAACAAAATTTCCATTTTCATGTTCTTAATGGCAGTCATATTGCTTATAGTACGTTATTTGTTTGCTTAGTAGTATCAATTAAAAAAACAATTATGACAGCTTACATTATTTTAGTGTTATTACCAATTGCCGCCAGTTACTTTATTGGTTGGCGTTTTAAAACAAAATCAAAACAATATGCAGAGCATTTCTTAAAAAATGGCTTAACAGGTGCCCAAATAGCAGAACACATGCTCCACGACCATGGAATATACGATGTGAAAATACTTTCAGTAGAAGGGCAATTGACAGACCATTATAATCCGGCCAATAAAACAGTAAATTTAAGCCAAGTGGTTTACCACAGCAATAGTGTACTAGCAGCAGCCGTGGCAGCGCATGAGTGCGGACATGCCGTGCAACATGCTAAAGCTTACAGTTGGCTTACCTTGCGTAGCAAAATAGTGCCTGTGGTAAGTATTACCAGTCAGTTTATACCTTTTGTGCTGATGGGAGGTGTATTAATGATTAATGTGTTTCCGCAATTGCTTTTATTGGGAATAGTGGTATTTGCCATGAGTACTTTATTTTCCATTATAACCTTACCAGTAGAGTTTGATGCCAGTAACAGGGCTTTGGCATGGTTAAACACCAAAGGCTACTTGGTAGGTGCAGAATCTGCCGAAGCTAAAACTGCTTTAAATTGGGCAGCATCTACCTATGTAGTAAATGCCATTGCTTCTATAGGCACACTAATGTACTACGTACTGTTGTTTGTAGGTAGAAGAGATTAATAAAGTAATAGTTACTAAATATTTATGAAGCGTTTGCAATCCTTGGTTGCAAACGCTTTTTTGCTTTTGTAATTGGCAAACAAAGGAAGTTTATCTTTACATAACCTTTATATAATATGGATTGCAATGGTGAGAACTGATGGGTGCTTTCATCCATTTAATTTTACCAGTCATCAAATTTTGACATGAATGTTTCAAATTTTCCCTTAGGTTTGGAGCTTAATTTTAAAAAATAAAAATATGAAAAAAATAGTACTATTAGCTGCTTTTGCTTTAGCTTCTTTATTTACATTTGCCCAAAGAACCATTGATTGGCAAACATTATCTATTGACTCACCGGCTTCAATGCGTTCTACCCCAACTGGAACACCTATTAATTTACAGGTAGTATTGAAAAATTTAGGTCCAGATTCACTTACAGTGGCTGACACTGTTTTCTTTCAATTTGCTATCACCAATACCAATCCAGTAATTTATTACCCAGGACCTGATCAAAATTCATTCAATATTTTTAAACCAACAAAAACTTACAAAACTGGCGATACCATGATAGTAAGAAGACCCTTAAGTATCAATTTAGTGGCTAATAATTCATTAAATGCAAATCTGAGAGTAATTTCTATTGTTAGAGGCGCAGATATAACAGCCGAAGGTCAGGCAGCATTAACCAACAATGTGGCTGTAAAAACTATTACATGGTTCAATCCACAAGGTTGGGCTGTTGGTTTAGGAGAAGAATTTGAATTGGCTGCTAGCACCTTAAAGGTATATCCTAATCCCGTAAGCGATGTGTTGAACTTTGATATTGATTATAACAAAGCAAGTACTGTAAATGTATTAGATATTACTGGTAAGTTAATAGAAACAGTTTCATTTGACTTAAACAAAGCACAAGTAAATGTAAGCAATTACAACAAAGGTATTTACCTTTACCAAGTAATGACTACCGAAGGTGAGTTATTGAAAGCAGGTAAGTTTAACGTAAACTAAGCAAAACAATAAACAAGTTTAGTATAGCAATCAATTAAACAACGATGCCCCAAAGCCCCAAACTTCCGCAAGGAGGTTTGGGGCTTTGGTTTTAAAGAAAGTTATTTTATGAAAGGAATTTTTCCGTATTAGCTATTTGAAATTATATTTGCCCATGGTGCAAAAAATAATAGCGGCTTGTATAGCATTTTGTTTAGGTATAACTACTTGGGCGCAAGTAAGCAATACAGGAATGGTGGATCAGATGGATACGGTGGAAAATGGAAAGATTAGTATTTCTGGTTATGTAGATGTGTATGGAGCGTATGATTTTAGCCAACCACAAGCAGGAGAGCGTTTGTATGCTGTTTCATCAAGCAGGCACAACGAGTTTAATATTAACTTAGCGTATATTGATTTAAAATACCGAAATGACAAAGTACGTGCGCGTTTTATACCGGGCTTTGGTACCTATATGAATGCCAATTACGCAGCAGAAACGGGCTCTTTAAAAAAT
>JANMIV010000051.1:0-6214 GCA_031375995.1 Bacteroidota bacterium | reverse complement strand
GTTAGCAGCTGCAGTGGTAGTTGACTCCATCGTACGTTTAATTCCAGGAGTTCTCAATGATGTTCAATCTGCTTTAAGCGACTCATTTCAAGACAATTTAATCAGCCCTCCCGTATATACAAAACCTTTTGAATACAATGGGTGGTCAGTTCCCGAAATCCTTCTTAGCGGTCACCAGGCCAAAATAGAAGACTGGAAAATGGAACAATCTTTAGAAAGAACCAAACAGCGAAGGCCTGATTTGCTTAAATAATCAAGGACTTAGGTATTTTTTAAGTAATTCCTGAAAAAATATTTGTATTTTTATAAAATAGCAGTACTTTCGCAGTCCAATTTTTTGACCATAATAGTTATGAATTTTACAGACGCAATAAAATTAGTTGAATCAGAGTTTACTACAGGGAAAACCTTTCCTGCTTTTAAAGCTGGTGATACTATAAACGTATATTATAAAATTAGAGAAGGCGTTAAAGAACGCATTCAGCAATACCAAGGTGTTTGCTTACAACGCAGAAATAGCAGTATAGCAGAAACTTTTACCGTTCGTAAAATATCAAATGGTGTTGGTGTTGAACGTATTTTTCCTTTATACAGTTTAAATATAGACAAAATTGAGGTGGTCAGCCGTGGAAAAGTTCGCAGGGCTCGTTTGTTTTACTTACGCGCTTTAACTGGTAAAGCTGCCAAAATTAAAGAGAAAAGAGGTTAGTTTTTTCATAGTTAAATTGGAAAGCCCTGATTCAGCAATGAATTAGGGTTTTTTTTTATCAAAATTACAAATTTATATAACTCAATATCCCTTAGATATATATAGTCAATCAAAACATAACATTATTAAAGTGTATGAATAAAGAAATTTCAAAAATATACAGCCCACAATCAATTGAAGACAAATGGTATAACTATTGGTTAAACAACAAGTATTTTCATGCTGAACCAGATGAACGTGAGCCTTATAGTATTGTAATCCCACCTCCAAATGTTACTGGAGTATTGCATATGGGACATATGCTGAATAATACTATTCAAGATGTACTTACCCGCAGAGCAAGAATGCAGGGTAAAAATGCTTGTTGGGTTCCGGGAACAGACCATGCAAGTATAGCTACTGAAGCCAAAGTAGTACAAATGTTACGTGAACGAGGCATTAAAAAATCGGACTTGAGCAGAGAAGATTTTTTAAAATATGCTTGGGAATGGAAAGAAAAATACGGTGGAATTATTTTGGAACAGCTTAAGAAATTAGGCGCAAGCTGCGATTGGGATAGAACCAGATTTACCATGGAACCTAGCTTAAGCGAAGCAGTAATTGATGTATTTATTGACCTTTATAATAAAGGGCTTATATACCGTGAGTTACGCATGGTAAATTGGGATCCACAAGGTAAAACTGCTTTAAGTGATGAAGAAGTTATTTTTAAAGATGTAAATAGTAAGCTTTATTACATAAAATATATGTTGACGGTTGGCAGCTGTCAGTTGATAGCAAAAGAATCTAACAACTCGCAACTCGCAACCAACAACTATGTAGTTATTGCCACAACTCGTCCTGAAACTATTTTGGCCGATACTGCTATCTGTGTTAACCCGAATGATGAACGATTTAAACATTTGATTGGTAAAAAGGTACTTGTTCCATTTATAAATAGAGAAATTGCAATAATTGCAGACGAATATGTAGCTATGGATTTTGGTACAGGTTGTTTAAAAGTAACTCCTGCACACGATAAAAACGACTATGATTTAGGTAAAAAACACGGTTTAGCCGTAATTGATATTTTAAATGAAGAAGGTTTCTTAAATGAAAAAGCGCAAGACGAACGCTACATTGGTAAAGATCGCTTTGCTGTTCGTAAGCAAATAGCAATTGATTTGGAGGAAGCTGGATTTATTGAGAAAATTGAAGAATATAAAAACCAAGTTGGAACGAGCGAAAGAACTGGTGCTGTAATTGAACCTCGCCTAACACTTCAATGGTGGGTGGATATGAAAAAGTTTTTGACTAAAAACCCCCAAGTATTGGATGCCGTAATGAATGATGAAATCAAGTTTCATCCAGCCAATATGAAAAACACTTACAAGCATTGGATTGACAATATTAAGGATTGGTGTATTAGTCGCCAGCTTTGGTGGGGACAACAAATTCCTGCTTGGTACGATGAGCAAGGTAATTTGGTTGCAGTGGCAAAAACTAAAGAAGAAGCACTTGCTTATGTTAAAAAAACTTTGGACCATAGACCATGGACCATGGACATGCTAAAACAAGACGAAGATGTACTAGATACTTGGTTTAGCTCTTGGTTATGGCCAATAAGTGTATTTGATGGTTTCAAAGAAAAAAACAACGAAGACATCAAATATTTTTATCCGACAAACGATTTAGTAACTGCACCCGAAATTATGTTTTTTTGGGTGGCACGTATGATTATGGCTGGATACGAATGGATGGGGCAAAAACCATTTAGCAACGTATATTACACAGGTATTGTGCGCGACAAACAGCGTAGAAAAATGAGTAAATCATTGGGCAATTCTCCCGACCCATTGGACTTAATTGCTCAATATGGTGCCGATGGCGTGCGCATGGGCATGCTCATTTGCAGTCCTGCTGGTAATGATATTTTGTTTGATGAAAGCCAAGTAGAACAAGGTAGAAATTTTGCCAACAAAATTTGGAATGCATTCCGTTTGGTAAAGGGTTTAACTGTAAAACCAGATAATGATTTTGCTGACGATTTATTGGCAAGTAACAAAATATCCGAACAGTGGTTTGAAGCCAGATTTAATACGGTATTGGCTGAAATCGAAGAAAAATGTAAAGACTATAAATTAAGTGAAGCCTTAATGATGATTTACAAACTGATTTGGGACGATTACTGTGCATGGTATTTAGAAATGATAAAACCCGTTTATGGCGAAGCTTTGAATGAAAGTACTTACCACAAAACCATTTACTTCTTTGAGCAATTAATGAAGGTTTTACACCCTTTTATGCCATTTATTACAGAAGAGGTTTGGCAAGAATTAGCTGAAAGAAAAGAAGCTGAAAGTATTTGTATTGCATCATATCCAATAGTAGAGACGTTGCATGCAACGTCTCTACAAAACACATTCGAAACTATTTCTAAAATCCGTGAATTACGCAATAGCAAAGGTATTAGCCCTAAAGAATCTTTTGATATTGTTATAAGTACCCAACAAATTAGTTCATATGAACCCTTTCAATTTCTAATTAAAAAATTGGCTAATGTTTCTAGCATTCAGTTCAACATAGAGGCTCCAAACTTTGTTTCCCTGTCAGTAGCTACGGATCAAGTGTTTGTTAAAATAAATATTGAAATAGATGCAGAAGCCGAGCGAGAAAAAATTAACAAAGAAATTGAGTATTTAACTGGTTTTATGGCAAGTGTAGATGTAAAATTAAGTAATGAAAGATTTGTAGCCAATGCCAAACCAGAACTGGTAGAAAAAGAACGTCAAAAGAAAGAAGATGCTTTAGCTAAAATAGAAATATTGAAGCAAAGTTTGGCAACTTTGTAATTATTACACTGGGTAAAAACTACAAGTTAGATTACAATTAAAAGCCATTTATTCCCACCAATAGATGGCTTTTTTTATGTGTAAGAAAACAACTGATACTTATTTTAACAGCACACATTGCTCAAAATCGATTTTTTTTACATATTTGTTTAAAAAACAAGCATATGATACAAATAATATTAGCTATCTTAATTATTATAATCATGGCAATTCTGCTAGCAGCAATTGTAATGAAAAAAGCGTACTCGGTAAGTGCTTCTGTCATAATTAACAAATCACAGGCTGAGGTATTCAATTACATAGTATTGTTAAAAAACCAAGAATTTTACAGCAAATGGGTCATGGCAGATCCTAATGTAAAATTGGTTTATACTGGAATAGACGGAACAATTGGTTTTAAAGCTGCGTGGAATAGTTTAGATAAAAATGTAGGTGTAGGAGAGCAAGAAATAGTTAAAATAGATGATGGAGTTGGCTATTATGTGGAACTACGATTTGAAAAACCATTTAAAGGAATTAGCCAAGCCAATACGCTAACAAAGGATTTAGGAAATAATCAAACCCAGGTTACAACCACCTTTGACACAAAAACGCCCTTTCCTATGAATATAATGATACCACTAATAAAGAACATGTTAACCAAAGACATGAATACCAATATGAATAACCTAAAAATTGTTTTAGAAAATTAATAGTCTAAGAATTCTTAATATCGTTTTGTTTGCACTAGTTTTCTATCTCTTTTATCTTTATTTCAGTGAGTCTATTGTTAAACCTTTTGATAACTTTTTCGTACTCATTTATATTGAATAATGCCCTTTTCTTTCTCATATAAGCAATAATATCTCCATCGGGAAATAGCCCCATATCGTTCTGAGAAGAGCTGAATGGCTTTGGCAATGCTTGCATCTTACTATCATAAACATGTAAACCATAAGTAAATTTATTGGTAAAAGTGGACACATCATCACAAAATGAAGCAATAAAAAAATTACTAGAGTCAAAAGTATTGGGAGCAGGAACTAATAAACCATCTTCATCTACAAACACATTGTTAAAATTCTTATTGACTATTTTAGTGGCTGATGTGTCGTAAAAAAATAAAACATTACTAAAAGAGTAATCTTTACTAAATTTTTCAACTACCATTTTATTGGTTGCGTCTTGTTGAAATTGCAAGTGTTTTATTTCTTCATATTTTTTTAAATCTGTCAATGCTTTAATCTCATTGGGGTTTGGAGTAGGAAGCATCACTAGTAATGTCCCCTTGCTTAGTTTTATCAATTCTTTTTGAATTTCTGCATCTATATCAAACAAAGCCTTACCAATTTCTACGGCACTTAGTCTAATGCCAAATTCCATTAAATTAGGTCGTCCTTTCACATATTGACTCGTAGTGTTATTTGTGAAGCTATGAATATATTTCATATCAAAATAGCCAATGCTGCTAAATTTAAAGCTTATACCTAAAAGACCTGAAAAATCAATATCACCAGCTCTGTTTCTATTGGCTTCCACTTGACTTGGAGACAAGCTATACTCTCCATTTTGCAACACTTCCGTATAGCTATAAAGCAATACAGAAGGCTTAACACCAAAAATAATCCTTAAATCAGAACTACCTCTTTCTGGAATTAAATGCAAAGCAAAAGTGGGGTCGTAATAATACCCTCCATATTGATTATCTAAATTTTTTTCTCTACTGCTTATTATATTTAAGGCAACTGGCTCTACAAAAAAATCCCATAAACTAATAAAACTATTTACATAGTATTTATTAACCGGTTTAGTAAAAAAAATACCCATTCTAGGCATTACTCTACCCGCATAATTTCCATAACCCGCACCCAATAGGTTAAAATTAATATCCAAACTTAAACCAAAATTCAAGTTGTTAGGATCCATTTTGTGTAATAACAACTTTTTAGGAGCAGTTTCATTCTCCTTTACCTTTTTTACCTGCCCAAATATTTCTTTTGAACACATAAAAAAGGCAACAATGCTTATAAAAATACCTATCTTTCTCATTACAAATAAATTCCTAACTAATAAAGTCAATGTTTCTCTTTAAACCGTTGTATTTGGTTCGCTTAACTGCCGATTTTTTAAATAATGAGTTGAATACTTGGTCAGTAATTTCAATCCAATCTTTTTTACTCATATCTAATAATTCACTTTTGGGTTCAAACCGCGGTTCAGTATGCGGTTTGGAAAACTTATTCCAAGGGCATACATCCTGACAAACATCGCATCCAAACATCCAATTATCAAACTTTCCTTTCATATTCTCAGGCAAAGCATCTTTTAGTTCTATAGTAAAATAGCTAATACACTTACTCCCATCTACTACCGTTGGTGCCACTATTGCCTCCGTTGGACAAGCATCAATGCAGGCAGTGCAAGTTCCGCAATGGTTTGTAACGGGTGTATCATATTCTAAATCCAAATCAATAATCAATTCAGATAAAAAAAAGAACGACCCATTCTTTTTACTTATTAAATTACCATTCTTGCCTATCCAACCCAAACCACTTTTAGCTGCCCAAGCTCTTTCTAAAACAGGAGCGGAATCTACAAATGCCCTACCAGATACCTCACCAATTTCTGTGCGAATATAATTTAACAACGCTGATAATTTATCTTTAATAACGTAATGATAATCTTCACCATAGGC
>JANMIV010000540.1:0-2098 GCA_031375995.1 Bacteroidota bacterium | reverse complement strand
TATTTTGAGGCATGAATTGTAAAAAAAATAAAACCCGCAATTATGGCGGGTTTTATTTGCTTATCGGAGGTCCCGAGCGGATTCGAACCGCTGTAGAAGCTTTTGCAGAGCTTTGCCTAGCCACTCGGCCACGATACCCTGCTGTTAAAGGACTGCAAATATAGAAATATTATTTACATAGGTATAAAAAAAATAAAGATAGCCTGTTTTTTTTAGCTATATCCTATAAATCAGGTTTTAGCAAATATTTGAACTGGTTTAGTTCCTATCAAAAATATTGGTTTCTCCCTTTCGTTGAGGTTTATTGCTATTTCCTATTTTTACTCTAAATGGCACCCATTTATCTAAATATACAATATTTGTTGCAACAGGTATTAACAAAGCACCTGCGGTAAATAACATAGCCCCATTTAAAAGAAAGATTCCTGCAAAGGGTTCGTTGCTTTTAAGCAGAAAATAATTAAATGATGCAAGCAATGCTAAATTAACTACTAATCCCGTTGCGTTAGCATAATACTTTTCTCTTGAATAAATCCATTCCAAGCCTTTAACATAAATATGTTGACCATTTTCAAAGTAAAAAGTGTCTAAACTGGCAGTTTGAAGCTCCCAAGTTATACTCCCCAATTGCTTCTGTTTTAAAGCAATGCTATCGTGCAATAAGCTTAGATAATTGTCTTTTATTTTAAGTTCATATTGTTCACCAAAAAATAGTTTCACTTTTCTATTATTTTCCAAGTTCTTAAACTCCACAAAAGGGGTACTTTGAGCTTGCATTTCTGAAAAGCAACAAACACATAAAAAAAGTATAATTGCAGCTCTCATCTGTAGGTATTCTTTACTTCATAGTTAATAAAATCGTACTTTCTTTTTGGCCCAGAAAAGAAAATTACATAAGCTAATCCACCAAAATAAGCTGCTCCAATAATTGCCCCTTTAATACCATATTGCTGCTGCCCCTCTCCAAAAGAGGCAAGTGCGCCAAGACTGGCATAAGAGCCCAAAAAGACGGTTAACAAACCTACTAAATCCCTTTGACGTAAATTTATTTTATTTACTGTACTAAAAGGTACTGCTAAACACTGCATTTTATTATTGGGATTATGAATATAAAAAGTGTCATGGTTAACCGAATCTAAAATTGCATTGCTAAAAAACCACGGTTTATCGTCCACTAGGTTTATTGCTGCAGGATGGGGTAATCTGAAAATATCCCTTAAATGCGTCTTTTTATCTACGAATACCACTCTTTTTACTTGTGCAAATGAAGTATTTATAAAAAACAAATATTGGCACCAAAATAAGATACTAAAAGTGGCTGCTTTCATCTGTTACAATTTATAAGCTAAACCAATAAAAAAATTAATATACGCTTTGCGTCCAACACCCTGCCCAGGTGAGTAGGTGGAACCTTGTTCTATGCCTTTAATAACGGAAGTAAATGGAGTTGGGTTTTGCAATTTATACCCTAGTATATACCCAAAAGATACTTCAAATGAAGAGCCTCGGTGGAATGCAAAATTACCCTCCAATTCTACTGCTTGATAGGTATTTGTTTCTTCATACGTCTGTGTTAATTTTCCAAACAATTGATCGTCAGAAACAAGTTCTAGTTTATCTTTACTTTGGGAGATGCAATAATTAAGCAAGTGAACAGACCGAATGATGGGATTTTTGTTTTTAGCAATTACAATACCTGGCTTAATAAAATAGCCAACGAATGACTGATTCATATCAAACGTACTACCATAAACATTTCTAAAACTTGAAGAGTTATAAAAATTACTAGCAAACACATTTACTACTTTATTATCCATGTCGTTTTTAGTGCCAATACCAAATCCAGCCTTTAATGCATAAGAAAAGCCATTGTTTTGTAAATGCATATAGGACACTTCAAACGGCATTAAGTCAATAACTCTTGCTTGCAGGGCTATTATCTTCAAAGCCTTTTCTTTGCTTTGAATTTGCCCTATACCACTTATTGAAAAGCCTAAAAGAAGTACAAATAGTATATTTGTTTTCATACTTTAAGGAGTTATTACTAAATCATCATAATTATCAGTATCTCCACCGTAATATTTGCTCCTATTAATTG
>JANMIV010000536.1:0-6614 GCA_031375995.1 Bacteroidota bacterium | reverse complement strand
AAAAAAAATTGGAGTATGATGACCAAATTGGGTTTAGGTTTTGGTACTTTTCTCTTTGAAGCATATCACAAAGAAAACTCCCGTAAACAAACTGATTATTTTTTTGCTCCTTTTTCCTCTGGAAATTTAAACTACTATAGCTTTTCTGGGGGGATTGATATAAACTATAAACTTAGAAAACACCTAATTCTATTTAACCAATTACTATTCAATACGGGCATCAATATATTAAGGGAACCCGAGAACTTTAAAAATGGCAGCCTAAGCAGACCCATTCACATAGAAACATTGATTCCACAAACATTGATATATTCTTTAGGCATTAAATTTTAATACTATGAAACACTTAATCATCATTATTCTATTTTTACAAATGCAAATACTTGCTTCTGGGCAAACTTCAAGCAACTTAATACCCAATCATTCCTTCCAATTGGGAAGTGAAGGTCCAGATTGTCAAGATAGAAACAAAAAACTTGCAGCTCTTTATGATTGGAAAAGTGCTGAACTTGATCCGGAAGAATGGCATTGGATAAAAAGTACTGTTGAACCAACACCAGATTGGTATAATACAGATCCCAATTGCCAATATGCGCAATGCTTTGTATATGGCGGTATTCTTATTCCTTCATCAAATCGCTTTATTGGTATTGGTGGAAGTACAAGTACCGGCATTCATGAAGGAATGAGAGTAAAACTAAAATCGCCATTAAAAAGTAATGTTGCTTACAAATTTAGAACTAAATATATGATGAGCCTATCTCCCAACGCACAAAATCAAATTAGAATACATTTTGCCACAAAAGAAGATAGATGGAACTCGGATGACTCGGATAATAAAAAGTATTCAGATGCGATGAATATTGTTCAATACTATGCTTCTGAGTTAGCATGCAAATGTCGAATTTACGAGAATACCCTTACTTTTAGCAATCAATATGACGGTAAGCTCAAAAATATTATTTTAATAACGGAAACTGGTTATAATTTTATCGATGATGTAGAACTCTATGAATATTGTACCGAAATATTGACAAGGCAGAATAGAGAATACCTGTACAAACAAGAACTAGAAGAAGCCATTAATATTATAGTAGGCGAGAAAGTAAGTACCATAGAACCAGAAGGCACGGTAATTTGTTTCCCAGACTCCAAACTAGAATATAAAGCAGCCAATGAGGTAAACTTAAAACCTGGTTTTGAAGTACAAAGGGGGGCTGATTTTACTGCCAAAATTGCCCCTTGTGGCATTCCCTGTGTTTTGCCTTCTTTTGCCTGTAAAAAATACCAATCCATTTGCTCTAATGAGTGCATTAATATTGGTTGCGCAGCGCAACCATTAATGTCATACCAATGGACTTCCATTCCATCAAGCAATACAGAATTGCTTGATTGTGTGAATTGCCCTAATCCCATATTTTGCCCACCACTAGGTACTACTGGTATTTTTAAATATAAAGTAATTATAAAAAATACTTGTGGTAATATTAGTGAGGAGGAAATTACAATCAATATAACGGCAGCTTCCACTCCCGCTTTCACACTCGAAAATACGGATTTAACTGGTATTCCTAAGTTTAAAATAGTATCAGACCCTACTAATACAGAAACTGTTAAAATAGAAATTTTAGATTGTCAAGAAAACGTACTCAAATCATATACTAAAGACGCTAAAAATACAACTCTTATGTTTCCTTTAGAGTGGCAACTAAATGGCTATGATTACGACCCCTGTGCTTGTTATAAAATTAAAATCAGTACAAAAAACTTTTGTAATGAAGCTTGGCATAGTGAAACCATCAATTGGGATTTAACAAACGTACCATACCAGCTAAATGCCTTACAAAACGTAATGAGTTGTGCCAGTAATAATTTGAATCAATTTTTCAATGTGCCAGCAGTAGGTGCAAAAAAAATAAAAATAGAATTTTTCAATCGATGGGGTGGTGCTATTATTCCGCAAAATACCAATGGAGACAATGTACCTGGCTGGCAAGATTATAAAAACAATAATATGTCGTTCAGGTTTCCACCCGAAATTTGCAATGGCACCTTTTTTTATACATTACAAATAGAGGGTTGCGATGGTATTGTAAGAAGCTATAATGGAATTATTACCCGCATTAATTGCTGCGGAGAAACAACTTTACCTCCAAAACCTGTTGACGGTGATATATATATCTATAACCCTGCAAATGGTCTTATTGATTCCTTATACTCTGCACTTGTTCCAAATCCAGTAACAGTTGAGCAACCAGGAATAATCAATTACCATCTTCCAGAAAGTGGCAATGTAAAAATAACCCTTTTTAATTCGAATATGACCATAATAAACCAATTTGTAAACGAAACCAAAGAAAAGGGAGATTATACGGCAACGCTAAATATTGATCAATTGACTTTTGGAGCAGCCTATTATAAAATTGAATTAATCAAATCAAATGGTACAACACTTTATGAATTAAGACGATTTATGGTGAATAAATAGCCCTAACTCTTATCTATTATTATGTATGCAATTATCTATTAATACCCCTGCCCTATTATTCCCAGCCATTAGCTTATTGATGTTGGCATATACCAATCGTTTTTTAGCCCTTTCTAATTTGGTGCGTAACCTGCATGTAAAATTCCAGCAAAACAGCACGGATAGAAAAATGATAATAGCGCAAATAAAAAACTTACGCAAACGATTGAAATTGATTAAATATATGCAAGGATTGGGTGTGGTATGTATTTTTATGTGTGTACTCACTATGTTTTTTATATATGAAGAGTATGTAATTTGGGCACAATCTATTTTTGGACTTAATCTGCTCGTTTTTTTGGCTTCTTTGGCTTTATCATTGGCAGAAATCAATATATCAACCGATGCTTTGGAACTGGAGCTAAAAGACATGGAGCACGAATAAGCCCCCTGTATTCTTTTATTAAACGGAATATTTGCTTTATTTTGTGCCTTTAAGTGAATTATCTATCGCATTATTATATTGATAATAAACCAGGAAATTATTATTTTAATAGTGCCTTGTTTCTTCCAGACTTTGCCCGCAACTATGTGCAACAGTTTACACCTGCCTTTGACACTTTTTTGCCTGAGGAACAACAACTTTTTAATGGTTGCCAGGCCCATTACGCAGCAGATAAGGTATTTCATCCCTCTGTTTTTTTTAAACAATGGAATGAAACAATCAAACAAGAAATTACCTCCTTTGAACCCCTGAATTATTTACAGAGAAAATGGTTTTTGAGTCATATACTCACGGAAATGCTCATTGACAGGCAGATAGTGAAAATAATGCCCACTATTTGCAAACAATTTTATGGGCAGTTAGATGAAATAGATACTAAAATACTGCATTTGTACGTTAGCAAATACGCACATAAAAACGTGGATCCTTTGGTAAAGCATTTTCAACACTTTTGTGAAGTAAAATATATGTTTGGGTATGCCCAAGACGAAAGTTTTATATTTTCGCTCTCCCGTGTTTATGGGCGGGCAACTGGAATAGAGTTAAATTTAAAAGAAAAACAGTTATTTAAGGAATTGGTAAATTTTATAGAACAAAACCATTTTAAAGAACCAATTGCTATATTAGCCGAATTAAAAAATATGTTTACACCCCCTCCAATCAACTAAAGACAAGTATTATTTAATAAATGAAAAACGCAATTATTATAAGCCTTTGTATGGTATTTACCAATACTTGTTGGGCGCAACTTAAGTATAGCAACGAGTTTTTGAGTTTAGGTGTTGGCGCCCGCAATTTGGGCATGGCTCGAGCTGTGGTATCTTCTGTAAACGATGTAACCGCTGGTTTTTACAACCCAGCAGCACTCAATAATATGAAAGACAAAGCGCAGCTAATAGGTATGCGCAATAGCCAGTTTGCAGGTATTTTAACTCATGATTATTTAGCGGGTGCATTTAGACTCAGTGAAAAATCGGTAGCAGCCATTTCCATTATCCGCTTAGGTGTTGATAATATACCAAACACTTTGTTTATTGTAAATAACAACGGACAAATAGACTTAACCAAAATTACCCAGTTTTCTTCCGTTGACTATGCGTTTATTGGCAGCTATGCTACGGAAACCGATTGGGTTAAAAACTTACAATTTGGAGCCAACGTAAAAGTAATAAGGCGTGTAATAGGCGAATTTGCCAATGCGTGGGGTTTTGGATTGGATGCAAGTGCGCTTTATACTACCAAACATTTTAGATTTGGTGCTATTTTACGCGATGTTACCACTACTTTCAATGCTTGGTCGTATACCCTTACCGATGCTGAAAAAGAAAGATTGACCAGCTCTGGCAATGCATTGCCAAGCAATAACCTAGAATTGACTTTACCAAAACTAACCATCGGCACAAGTTATATACTTAAAAAAGCATGGTTTTCTATGGTAAATACGATTGAAACAGATATCAATACGGATGGGCAAAGAAACACCGTTACCAGCAGCAGTATTACCAACTTAGATAGTCGCTTGGCTACCGAACTGGGGTATAAAGATTTGGTATTTGTAAGAGGTGGAGTAAGCAATTTGCAAAGAATAAAAAACATTGACGGTAGTACTTCTTTAAATATTTCACCTTCCATTGGTGTAGGTATTAAACTGAATAAAATTGAGCTAGATTATGCACTAGGCAATGCCTTTAACCAAGGATTATTGAGTGCAAGTAATATTGTTTCATTAAAGCTTATTATTAAATAAACTGCATGAAAATACGCAATAGTCGCAAACCTAAACTTATTGAACGAAACGCTGAAAGAAGCGATTTTGATGAAATAATAGCCTTATCGAAAATATGTTTCCCTGATAACGACCCTTGGAAATATGATATGCTGGAAAGTCAGCTTAAAATATTTCCCGAAGGGATGCAAGTAATTACTTTTGAGGGGAAAATAGTGGGCTCGGCTACTAGCTTAATGGTGAGTTGGGATGAGTATGATGACGACCATGCTTGGAAAGAAATTTGTGATAATGGCTATATTACCAACCACGATGAAGAAGGCGATACCCTTTATGGAATAGAAGTAATGGTGCACCCTAACTACCAAGGTTTAAAAATTGGTAGGCGATTGTATGAAATGCGCAGAGCATTGTGTGAAGACAAAAACCTAATGCGTATTTTAATTGGTGGCCGTTTGCCCAATTACAACAAACACTCTGAAGAGTTTGGCGTAAGAGCTTACATAAAAAGGGTGGTTGATAAGAAAATAAAAGACCCTGTGGTTACTTTTCAGTTAGCGCAAGGTTTTACCATACAACGCATTATAAAAGACTATTTACCCGAAGACAAAGAAAGCGAAGGATACGGCCTTTTGTTGGAATGGGTAAACTTAGATTACCAAGCAGAAACACGCGAACGAAGTGTATTGATGAAGAAAGTACGTATTTGTTGTATTCAGTACGAACTACGTAAAATTACTTCCTTTAAACAGTTTGCACAACAATGCGAATACTTTACGGATGTGGCCAGTAACTACAAATCGGATTTTGCTTTGTTTCCAGAGCTATTTACCACCCAACTTTTATCGCTGCACGAGTACAAAAGTATGAGTCCAGAGGATAGTATAAGGAAATTGGACGATTATACGGAAGACTATATCAATCTGTTTTCTCGCTTGGCTTTGGAATACAATATAAATATAGTAGCAGGTACACACCTGCAAGTAGAAAACGATAATTTATACAATATTTCTTACCTCTTTAAGCGTGATGGAACTTATGAAAAGCAATATAAAATTCATATTACTTCCAATGAAAGTAAATGGTGGGGAGTAAGACCTGGTAATGAAATAAAAGTATTTAATACGGACTGTGGCAAGGTAGCCATTAATGTTTGTTATGATGTGGAGTTTCCCGAAATGGCTCGAATAGCGTGTAATAAGGGTGCTAAAATACTTTTTGTGCCATTTAGTACTGATGAAAAACATGGGCATTTACGGGTAAAACTATGCGCCCAAGCACGTGCTATTGAGAACCAAATTATAGTAGCTACAGCAGGTACAGTAGGTAATATTCCTTCGGTTGATAATATGGACATTAATTATGCCCAATCTGGTATATATACTCCAAGCGATTTTGCTTTTCCGCCCGATGCAGTAGCAGGTGAGGCAAGCACAAATATTGAAACAGTGGTAATTGCAGATTTGGACTTAGCAGCCATTGAACGTGCCAGAAATACTGGAACGGTGTTGAACTGGAAAGACAGAAGAATGGATATGTACGAGGTACTAGAAAAATAGAAACTGACCTGTAAAAGCAAAGAAACAGCATACATAAAATGAGGCTGTTTTTTTATGTTCTGCTTATTATATTACCGCAATGAAACAATTGCCTTTTGCACTTATCTTATTTCGTTTGGCCCTAGCTCCTATTATGATTCTATTGGCCACTTACCCCCATCATTTCACGGGTTACTTGTTGGCAAGTGCATTGGTATTGGGTATTTTATCTGATGTGTTTGATGGTATTATTGCCCGAAAGCTAAAAATATCGACAGACAAACTGCGGAAATGGGATAGCAATGTAGATGCCATATTTCTTGTTTGCACGCTTATAGCTGCCTACCTATTTAAACCAAATATAGTAGCCGAAAAACT
>JANMIV010000529.1:0-1077 GCA_031375995.1 Bacteroidota bacterium | reverse complement strand
AAAGGGAACAGGTGGTGCACGTCGCGGTGATATGAAATCTCCACTTGTTCATGGTGGTGGTCGCGTATTTGGTCCAAGACCACGTGATTACTCTCAAAAGTTGAACAAGAAAGTTCGTCAATTGGCTCGTAAGTCAGTATTGTCAAGTAAGGCAAGCACTGGTTCGATAACAATTGTAGAAGATTTCAATATTGCAACGCCTAAAACAAAAGAATTTGTGAGCATTCTCAAAAACTTAAATGTTACAGGCAAAAAATCACTTATTGTGACTTCGGAGTATAATCTAAATATACACCACTCAGGTCGTAATGTTGTTCGCTCAGGCGTAATGGTTGCAAGTGATTTAAATACTTACACTATTTTGAACACACAGGCATTAATCTTGTCAGAAAGTTCAATAGCTAAGATTGTTGAAACATTCGCATAAACTTAGGCATAATAACTTAATCTAATTAAGATGATAAAGCAAATAATTATTAAGCCGATTGTTTCAGAAAAATCGGATAAATTAGCAAGCAAATCTAATCAATATACCTTTGTTGTAGCAAAATCTGCAAACAAAATTGAGATTGGAAAAGCAATAGAAGCATATTACAATGTTGCCGTTGAAAACGTTAACACTGCAATTATGCCATCAAAAGCTAAATCACGTATGACGAAAAAAGCGGTCGTTAAAGGTCGCGTTTCGTCTTATAAAAAAGCAGTAGTTACTTTGGCTGCGGGCGATACTATTGAGGTGTTCGGTTCGACAGCAACAGAGGATACCGCTGAATAATTTTATTACTAAAAGTCTAATAAACTTTTCCTAAATAATAAAATGGGTCTTAAGAAATATAATCCAATAACGCCGTCGTTGCGTACGAAAGTAAGCAACGCTTACGATGAGATTACGACAAATGTTCCTGAGAAAAGTTTAACAACTTCTATCAAGAAATCAGGAGGTCGTAACAGCAATGGTCGAATGACCATGCGCTATATCGGTGGTGGTCACAAGCAGCAATACCGTATTATCGATTTTAAACGCGATAAAGACGGAGTGCCAGGTACAGTAAAGACAATCGAATACGATCCGAATCG
>JANMIV010000490.1:0-1012 GCA_031375995.1 Bacteroidota bacterium | reverse complement strand
GTCAAGATAGGATTTTCAGACATGGAATAATCAGAAGAAGTGCTTAAATTGCCAGTATAAATTGTTTTAATTGTTGCCATTTTTTTTGTTTTAAGTGTGATTAATTTCTACCTGCAATTACGCCACCATCAATATCCCAAATAGCACCTGTAACCCACGAACTTTCATTGCCTAATAAAAAACGAATTGTCTTAGCAATATCTTCTGGCCTACCTACTCTACCTATTGGATGAAAAGCATTGAACCCTTGCAGTGTTTCTTCAATTTTACCTTCTTCGATAAATGAACCGTAAATAGGTGTAACAACAACTGCTGGCGAAACCGCATTTACGCGAATGTTGCTATCTGCTAATTCCATTGCCAAGTGTTGAGTAAAACTATGCAAGCCAGCCTTAGCCATAGAATAAGCGCTTGATGGTGTGGCCTTGATGGCTTGTTTTGCCCACATAGAACCAATATTTACAATAGAACCACCGCCATTTGATACCATTACTTTGGCCACTGATTGTGTAATAAAGAAAAATGATTTGTTGAAATTATGGTAAATATCGTAGTCTGATTCTTGGTGTTCCAAAAATGCTTTTGGACTAAAATACCCTGCCGAATTTACCAAGTATTTAAGATTAGGAAAATCTTTCGAAATACTTTCTGCAAAGCTTTTAACCGATTGCATATCAAATAAGTTTAAGGCTACTGTTTTGATATTTCCAAAAGTCGTAAGTTCTGTTTTGGCAACTTCAAGGTTTTTATCGGCTCTGCCAATGATGATAACTTCTATGCCTTGTTGTAATAAAAGTTGTGCAGTGGCTTTGCCCATTCCTGTGGTGCCTCCTACAATTAATGCTTGTGATGTGCTCATTTTTTTATCTTTTTTTAAATGTTAGCCCCTAAGACTAATAACTTCTAAAAAGATGCAAAAATTTACAAAGAATTTTCTATTTTATTTTTTTCAGCTTGTAGTTCTTTACACTGTGGCTTAATATCAAAAGAAATCATTTCACCATTTTCGCCA
>JANMIV010000469.1:0-3512 GCA_031375995.1 Bacteroidota bacterium | reverse complement strand
CGTTTTTGGAGGATTGCATTCTGGCATAAGCGAAACTACAAAAAATATCCTTTTAGAAAGTGCTTATTTTGATTCAGTAAGTATTCGTAAAACAGCCAAAGCGCACAATTTAAGTACAGATGCCAGTTTTAGGTATGAGCGAGGCACCGATCCTGACATGGCAATCACAGCATTAAATAGGGTAGCTAGTTTAATTCTTGCTGTTGCTGGTGGAGAAATTACAAGCGATATTGTTGATGTATATCCCAATCCTATAAAGCCTGTTGTTTTGGAATTTTCTTTGATAAAATCAAATCAATTAATTGGCAAGGAAATAGAAAAAGATAGAGTTATAAGCATTTTAAATGCCCTAGATATAGAGGTATTAGCAGAAAAAGGCGAAATACTCACCCTATCAATTCCACCTTACCGCTCCGATGTTACCCGCCAAGCAGATGTTACCGAAGAAATTTTGCGTATTTATGGTTTAAACAATATTGAAATTGGCAACGATATAAAATCTACTATTTCATATAATCAGGCAGAGCAAAAATCTAAATTCAAAAATAACTTGGCCAACTTTTTAAGTGCCAATGGATTCAATGAAATAGCCACCAACACACTCACAAAATCTGCTTATTACGACACTGAACAACTCAAGAATGCAGTTAAAATCTTAAATCCACTTAGCAATGATTTAGATGTAATGCGCCTTGACATGGCACAAAACATTTTGGAAGTAGTGCAATACAATAACAATAGAAAATTACAAAATTTGCGCATTTTTGAATTTGGTAAAACCTATTATAAAGGAAGTGCTATTGATAACGCCCAACAAATATTGGATGGATACACAGAAAAAAGCCATTTAACATTTTGCATTTGCGGGAAGAAAGAAGCAGAAAACTGGAATAGCAACCAACAAACAACCAATTATTTTACTGTAAAGGGAATAGTTCAGTCCATTTTAGCTAAAAGTAAATTACATCAGGCAGAACTAAATGTTGTCAATCATCCGCTTTTTGATTTTGCCACTAGCATTGCGATAGGAAATCAAGAAATTGGCATTTTAGGGCAACTAAATACCTCATTTGTGGCTCAATTTGATATTGATATCCCTGTTTTTTATGCAAATATTGATTTTAACATGCTTCATGAACTTAATTTAACTCAAAAGACAATCATTAAGCAAGTATCCGTATTCCCAGCAGTAAAACGAGACTTGGCATTGCTTATTGACGAAAACATAAATTATGCTCAACTAGAGAAAGTAGCACTAAAAACAGACAACAAATTAATTAAGAATATCAACGTATTCGATATTTACAAAGGTGATAAAATAGCATCAGGTAAAAAGAGCTACGCATTAAGTTTTATACTTCAAGATGAAAGTAAAACACTCACCGATCAAGAAATTGATACTGTTATGAACAAATTGATTAAAAACTACGAAAAAGAGATTGGTGCTACGCTAAGGGTTTAAATATGAATGAAAATCTTTTTTTAGCCACTGAGATAAAGCTTAAAGTTAGCAAGCTTATAAATCAAAATAAAAAATTGGTGGAAAGCAACTTGGCTCTTGAAAAAGCAATTCAAGACCTTCAAAAAACCATTGAAATTCAAAAAAACTTACTATTAGATTTAGAAGATAACAATAAAATTATTAAACTTGCCAGAGAAATGCATTTATCAAGTCAAGAAAAAGAAAAGCTAAAATTAGCTTTAAATGATAAAATAAAACTTATTGATGAGTGCATAAAAACGTTAAGCCAGTAAAATTCTTAACAGTTGAACGAAATATCAATTAATATCAACATAGCCGGGCGTAACTACCCACTTAGCATCGAACCATCAGATGAACAAGTAGTTAGAACAATTGGCAAAATGATAAATGACAAATTGGTTATGTATAACGACCAATTTTCATTGAAAGATAAACAAGACGCTTTGGCCATGTTTGCCCTAGAAATAGGAATGGAGCATCAAAAAGCATTGTCCTTGTCTAAAAACAATGATAATCTTGTAGTTGCAGAACTAAACAATATAAAGCAACTATTAGAGTCCGCTCAACTTTAAAGCATCATACTGTGTTTAACTAGATTATTTAAATTTACTTAAACCCTAACAAAATGGACTATTTATTAATAGTAATTATTTCAATGCTCACATTTGGCGCAGGTGCCGCAATTATGTTTGTAGTGAATAATAATTTACTTAAAAACAAAGCCAATTCCGTAATTAAAGATGCAGAAGCACAAGCTGAAATTACCAAAAAGAAAAAAGAATTAGAAGCCAAAGAGAAGTTTATTCAACTAAAAGCAGAACACGAAAAAGAAGTTCAACAGCGCAATGGTCAAATAGCTCAAAACGAAAACAGACTCAAACAAGTAGAAAACTCGCTAAAGCAAAAAACTGATCAAGTAACAAAAAAAGACAATGAACTTGAACAGATTAGAGAAACCTTAACTAAACAACAAGAAACAGTAAAACAAAAGCAAACTGAAGCTGAAAAAGCATTGGCCAATCAACAAAAGCAACTAGAGAAAATAGCAGGACTTACAGCTGACGAGGCAAAAAAACAATTAGTAGAAACGCTAACTGAAGAAGCAAAAACAGAAGCACTAAGTAGAGTAAAAGATATTGTTGACGAAGCTAAGCTTACTGCCAACAAAGAAGCTAAAAAAATAATATTAGGTACCATACAACGTACAGCTGCTGAACATGCCATAGAAAATGCAGTTTCTATTTTCAATATTGATAGTGACGAAATGAAAGGCCGCATTATTGGTAGAGAAGGAAGAAACATTAGAGCATTAGAGGCTGCAACTGGAGTAGAATTTATTGTTGATGATACCCCTGAGGCGATTATTCTTTCCTGTTTTGATCCGATTAGAAGAGAGATTGCTCGCTTATCAATACACAGACTAGTTACCGATGGCAGAATTCACCCTGCACGAATTGAAGAGGTGGTTGCCAAAACTAAAAAGCAAATTGAAGATGAAATAGTAGAAACTGGTGAGCGTACCTGTATTGACTTAGGAATTCATGGATTACATCCTGAATTAATAAGAATGGTTGGGCGTATGCGTTTCCGTTCTAGTTATGGACAAAATTTGTTAATGCACAGTAGAGAAGTAGCTAATTTATGTGCCACCATGGCAGCAGAATTAGGCTTAAACGTAAAATTAGCAAAACGTGCTGGATTATTGCATGATATAGGTAAAGTTCCAGATGATGACGCAGAAACACCGCATGCTTTGTTAGGAATGAAATTGGCCGAAAAGTACAAAGAACATCCAGAAGTAATCAATGCCATTGGAGCTCATCATGATGAAATAGAGATGACCAGCATGCTTTCACCAATAGTGCAGGCTTGTGATGCCATTAGTGGTGCTCGCCCAGGCGCTAGAAGAGAAGATACCGAAAACTATATGAAACGCTTAAAAACCTTAGAAGACATGGCAATGAGCTTTAAAGGAGTAGAAAAAGCATTTGCTATACAAGCTGGGCGTGAATTGCGTGTAATGGTAGAA
>JANMIV010000458.1:0-12238 GCA_031375995.1 Bacteroidota bacterium | reverse complement strand
GGTTTTTGGCTTGGGGTATCTACATAAATGAATTTTACTATTGAATCTAATAATGAATCGCGTTTTAAATTATTTACCGCTAACAGTTTTACTTGTTTCCATCCTGGACTTCTAAAGGTATAAGTAAAGTTATTGGTATATTTAGCGGTATCTATATAGCCAGCATAAGTTCCTGCACTGGTTCTGGCATAGCCTGGTTGTAATGGGTTCTCATCGGGTAAGTTCCAAAATACACGGCTTTGGAAGCTTGAGGTATTGATTAAGGTTTGTGGGCTATTGATCCATACCGTATCGGGTGCATAAAAATTAGCAATTGGGGGTAAAACAGAACCTGATTGCCAACCAAATTCCAAGGTGATTGTTTGTGTTGCGGCACCACAAGTTGGTCCATTAAAACCTCCCCAATTTAAGTTTACAATACAAGGACGTGTAAGACCAAGAGCACCATTTCCACACTGACAAGCAACTGGGGCACCTAAGGTAGTTACACCAAATTCTATACCTGTACATGTTCCTATATACCAGTTGTTTACACCATCAGCCCAAGTTGTGAGTGGAGGTGCAGCAGCAGCGGTGCGTAATGTATTGGCTATTGCTTGCACAATAGTAGGATTGGTACAAGTGTATAATGCACCAAGATTATTACGGAGCCTAAGAACAGAATAGTCTGTTCTAGTTAAAGTTGCTCTATAACTAGTAAATTCAGTACATTGTATTGCCGTAGAAGCAATTCCACCATTAAAATTTTGCACCAATGAATTGTAAGTAATTTGTGCTTTTAAGTTAATTTTAAATGCCACACAAAATAAAGCCAACAGCAGTATTTTAGAACTAAATAAAGCCGAGTGTTTAGTGTATTGTTTTTTCATGCTACTTTTGTTTTAGATTTATAAAGACGTAAATAAAATAAAAAGGTTGGTTTTTAAAAATAACGAGTGAAATTATTTTTGAAGCATGGCAAGTTTGGGTATTAAAAATCAATAGTATATATTAAATTAAGAAATCTGTTTTTTATGACTGATGATTTCTTAAATTTAATAGACTATTTTGGAGATAATACATAAATATTTGATTTTCATTGATTTGAAGCTTTTCAAAACGGGACAAATTAAATCTGCATGCTTATTCCAGTGCTATACAATAATTTAAATGACGAGTAAGAATTAAATCAGCCTTACTTTTTTTGTAGTGGTGCAGGTTTATTTTTATTTGTAAAAATAAATGGAGTCATTTAAAAATTACAAAAATCTGCAAATCTCAAAAGACAGGAAGGGCAATTTTAACAAGTAATTAGTTTATGAGGAAGTAGCAAAGAATGAAGCCAGTTATTTATTATTTTAGCACCTAAACATGTCCGTATTGTATTAATAAATAACAACTTATGCGCAAAATTTCTTTCGTGTCTCATAGTTTATAAGTAATAACTGAAATATATCAAAATACTTTATCACCTTTGCAGGATGTATTTAAAGCCTTTACAAGACGAGGAAAACAATGAAGATCAAGAGCTGTATGAGCACCATAGGGTTATTGTTGAAAAGGGACAAAGTTTATTACGGATTGATAAGTATTTAATGATTCGAATTCCTAATGCGACTAGATCTAAGTTGCAACAGGCTTGTGATTTAGATTGTGTATTGGTGAACGATAAGCCCATTAAATCAAGTTATAAAGTAAAACCATTTGATGTAATAAGCATTGTATTGCCTAATCCACCGGCAAATACGGAAATTGTTCCAGAAAATATACCTTTAAATATTGTGTATGAAGATGATGATTTGCTAATTATAAATAAACCATCGGGGATGGTTGTTCACCCTGGATATAATAATACAACAGGTACTTTGGTAAATGCGCTAGCTTGGCATTTAAAAGATGTTCCTTTTGCTAAGGAAAACAATATTAGGCCAGGTTTAGTGCATAGAATAGACAAAAATACCACAGGATTATTGGTTGTTGCTAAAACAGAACATGCCATGACCCATTTGGCAAAGCAATTTTACGAACACAGTATTGAAAGAAGCTATAATGCCATTGCATGGGGCGAAATGCCTGCAAGTGAGGGCACAATTACTGGTTATATTGGCAGAAGTAATCATGATAGAAAAATATTTCAGTTGTATGATGATGCCGAAAAAGGCAAATGGAGCGTTACCCATTATAAAGTAATTGAAGATTTAAATTATGTAAGTTTAATTGAGCTAAAATTGGAAACTGGACGCACCCATCAAATAAGGGTGCATTGCAAAAGCATTGGACATCCGCTATTTGGCGATACTACTTATGGGGGTGATAGGATTTTAAAAGGAACCACATTTACCAAGTATAAGCAGTTTATTGATAATTGTTTTGAGATATTACCTCGCCAAGCTTTACACGCCAGATCTCTTGGATTTATTCATCCAACTACTAAAAAGAAGATGTTTTTTGAAAGCGATTTACCCAACGATTTTACCCAAGTACTTGATAAATGGAAAAATTATGCTAATTTTAAACCATACGGTGATGAGTAAATATAAATGGTTTAATAAGCGGAATGCGCTTTTACTACTACTAATGATACTATTAAGTAGTAGTGGTTTTATTATCAATGGATCTTTGCGTGATGATGATAAACAACAACAATTAATTGAGCAAAACTACAAAGTATATTCATGGCCTATTCCTGAGTATGTAATATTTGCGGGCAATAAAATAAGCTTAAAGAGTTACGATGTAAAGGAAAGGTTTGATAGGGAGTTGCTAACTAATGTATATTGGCAGTCGCAAACCATACTCATGTTAAAGCGGGCAAATAGGTTTTTTCCAGTAATAGAGAAAGTACTTAAAAACGAAGGCTTGCCTAATGATTTGAAATATATTGCTTTAATAGAAAGTGGATTGTTAAATGTTGTTTCTCCTGCTGGAGCCGCGGGTTTTTGGCAATTTATGGATAAAACAGGTAAACAGTATGGCTTAACCATTAATGATGAGGTAGATGAGCGATACCATTTGGAAAGGGCCACTATTGCAGCTTGTAAATATTTTAAAGAAGCTTACAGGCAATTCAACGATTGGAGTTTAGTTGCTGCTAGTTACAATATGGGTATTGAAGGTTTAAAGCGGCAGCTTCAAAATCAGTATGTGCAGGGATACAATGAATTGTATTTAAATACAGAAACTTCCAGATACGTATTTAGACTTTTGGCCATAAAGGAAATTGCAGAAAGACCAGAAAATTATGGATTTTTCTTGGCTAAAACACACAATTATGATCCAATTCCAACCAGAGAAGTAAAAGTAACAAGCAGCGTACTTGATTTGGCAAAGTGGGCTATAGATGAGGGTACAAACTATAAAAATGTAAAATTATTGAACCCTTGGATCAGGAAAGGAAACTTAACAATAAAAGAAGGCGATATTTTGACAATCGCTTTGCCGCTGAAATAGTTACAGCAGAACAAAGGTTTATAAGAAGCAAAAAGTATCATAAAAAAGGGCTATCTCGGAAGAAATAGCCCTTTTTATGATACTGGCCCTTTTTAAGCCAATAGTTTAATAGGATTTTCTAAGAACTCTTTAAGTGTTTTGAGGAATGCTGATCCTACCGCTCCATCTACCACTCTATGATCACAGCTTAAAGTTACCTTCATCACGGTTGCCACTTTCATTTGTCCATTCTCCACTATTACAGTTTCTTTGCTACCACCTACAGCAAGAATACAAGCATCTGGTGGATTAATAATAGCAGTAAACTGATCTATACCAAACATACCTAAATTTGAAATAGTAAATGTATTTCCTTCAAATTCGTTAGGCTGCAATTTTTTGTTTTTTGCTTTATCTGCCAATTGTTTCACTTCCGAGCTAATATGAGAAAGCGATTTGTTATCGGCAAATTTTACAACTGGCACTATCAAACCATCATCAATGGCTACAGCTATACCTACATGTATATGGTGGTTATAACGAATTTTATCACCCAACCAACTCGAATTTACTTTAGGATTTTTGCGCAATGCTGCAGCTACTGCCTTTACTATAAAGTCGTTTACCGATATTTTAACGGTGCCATCTGCATTTAGGGTTTTTCGTGCTGCATTTACATTATCCATTATTATTTCCATGGTAAGGAAAAAATGTGGTGCAGTAAATAAGCTGTCACTCAATCTACGGGCAATTACCTTACGCATTTGAGAAACAGGAATTTCCTCAAAGCTTTCTGTGCCAACAAATGTTGGAACAGTAATGCTAGTAGTAGCACTACTGCTACTCGCAATTGCTTGCTCTGGAGTATAAGTTTCTACATCACGCTTTACAATTCTTCCGCCATCACCGCTTCCAGCAATTTTATTCAATGCAATGCCTTTTTCTTCTGCAATTTTCTTAGCCAAAGGAGATGCTTTTACTCTGCCATCTTCCGTTTGATTTATTGATGGAGCACTTGTTGTTTCAACCGCTGCATTTGAACTTGCTACTACTGTTTCCGTTTCAGCAACTTTAGCGGGAGCGTTAGCAGCCCCGCTTATTAAAGCAGAAATATCTTCTCCTTTTTGCCCTACAATGGCAATTAAAGCATCTACAGGAACACTACCTCCTGCTGGAATACCAATATGTAATAAAGTACCTTTTACAAAGTTTTCTAGTTCCATAGTGGCTTTATCGGTTTCCACCTCCGCCAAAATATCGCCTGATTTTATGTCATCGCCCACTTGCTTTAGCCATGAAACAATAACACCTTCTGTCATTGTATCACTCATTTTGGGCATGCGTATAACTTCTGCCATTTATATATATGTTATTAAGTTAAGTGTGCAAAAATAAGAATTGCAGAGCATATTTGAGACTATAAAAATAATATTTTTTGTTTAACTAAATAGTTAACAAACTACAGCCTCTTATATCGCTATTATCCAGACGACCAAGCACTTCAAAACTTTCCGAATCTGTTTTTCTTCCTAAATCTTGTGTTTGAATAAAACAACAGGAGTGAATATTGGCCAAATCAATAATGTTGATGATACCTGTTTTATTGGATTTGAGAAAAGTAAAAGGGTCTGTCGTGTCACCTATGCTTATTTGCATCCATTTAGGACAATTAAACAATCCATTCTCTTTGCTGTACGCCTGACTAAGCAGTTCTGTCATTCCGTATTCAGAGTGGATACCAGCCAATTGAAAACCTTTTTGCAGCATGGAGTGTGCCTCCATCCTAGTTATTTCCTTTCTTCTTCCTTTCATTCCTCCTGTTTCTATAACTATAAGTTCAGGAAATGAAATGGAGTATGTTTCAATAAAATCAAGCAAACCAAATGTAGCACCCAATAAAATGGTCTTTTGCTGCTTACTTTTCAAATGTTCCAATGTTTTTTTGAGTTCTTGGTGATTATTTAAGTAAAAGTTACTCAAAGGGTGTTCACTTTCTTTTATTAATTCATTGCACATATAAATAAGCGAAGAGCCACTGCGTTCCAAATAGGAAGGTAACAATGCTAAAAAACAGTAATCTTTTATGGAGCCATAAATTTGAGAAAACGATTCAGAAAACGATTGAATATAAATATTTATATCTGTAACATAGTGTTTGCTAGTGCCTTGGCCAGTAGTACTGCTGCTAGTAAATATAATTTGAGACTCATTTTGAGTGCTTAATATTTGATGATTTTTAAAAAGCTGAATGGGCAAAAAGGGAATTTGTGCAACTTTTGTAATGCTTTGCTTGTCGAGTATTTTATTAAGTTTGCAGTATTGATTATAAATGATATTATTGTCATACTGATAATAAAATGCTTGTAATGCGAACGTATCAAAATCAGTAAAAGCAGAATTGAAAATGGATTGGATAAAATTACCAGTATGTAACATGAACTATAGAATAACGGTCTTGGTTGTTTTTGTTTCTTTGATGCTTGCTGCTTGCAAAGAAAAAGAAATATACTCCAACATTCCTAAGCTGGAATATAAAGCGGCCTATTTATTAAGTGGAAGTGAGGAAGATTCACTGTTAAAACTTGTTTTTACTTTTAAAGATGGGGATGGAGATATTGGATTAAATGCTGTTGATACTTTTGCGCCATTTAATCCTCAATTTGATACAATTAGCTCAAAGTCGTTAAATCCTTACTATTTCAATTGTTATGTAGAATATGAAGAAATGGTAGATGGTGTTTTTAAGCCCTACATTCCAATTGGAAAGGTAGATACGTTTCAATATTCTTATAGATTGCCTAATCTCACTCCTGATGGTAGGCATAAATCAATTAGAGGTGATATAGAATTAGACCTAGTAAAATCACCTAGTCAGCTGCAATCGCAAAGATTAGTAGATACAATACAATATACAATATATATTTACGACAGATTGCTCCATAAAAGTAATAAAATTAAAACGCCCCCAGTTTATTGGAGGCGTAGTTAGGTCTAATCTAATATATTAATACTTAGAAATCATCGTCATCATCGTCATCTTCATCAAAATCTTCGAAAGTTGACGGCTCTTTTACATCAATAACAACATCATCATCAAAGTCATTATCGTCTTCTTCAATTAAATCGTCATCATCATCAAAATCGTCATCATCATTGTTCGATTTCTTTTTGGCTGCACGTGGTGCATTCACTGTGTCCATGGCTCTGCCAGCTGATGGTTTGCCTAGTGATTTGGCGGGTACTGATTTTAGTTTCATTTTGGTGAAAATTAGCTATACAAAGGTTGTTTAAGTTTATTTAAAAAGTCAAGTATTTTTTTGTTTTTTTTCAGGTGCAAATAAATTGACAGTTTCTATAAAGTCAACACTTAAAAAAAAATTTAATAAAATAATTGTATTGCGTTTTTAAAAATTTTAGCAGTGGTAAATTTAGGGGTTAAAACATACAAAAAACAACTTTATGCAAAGAAGGTATCCTGAGCAGATTTAAAGGTATTGCAATGGGCATTTACAATATCAGTTATTTTGGGAGAATAACCGCCTCCCATTGAACAGGCAACGGGTATTATGTGCATTTTACATAATTCAAACACCAACAAATCACGTTTTTTGCATGCGGCCTCGCTTATTTTAAGTTTTCCGAATTTATCAGTAGCAAGAATGTCAACCCCGCAAAGGTAAAAGATAAAATCGGGCTCATGTTGCTGAATGATAAGAGGTAAGTGTTGCTGCAACAAATTTAAGTACTCTACATCTTCTATGCCATCCATCAATTCTATGTCTAAATCTGAATGTTCTTTATGGAAGGGATAATTGTTTTTACCGTGCATACTAAATGTAAAAACATTGTTATTGTTTTTGAATATTTCTGCTGTTCCATTTCCTTGGTGTACGTCTAAGTCAATAATTAAAACACGTTCGCTTAGTTTTTGCTTAAGTATATAATTTGCTGCTATGGCCATGTCATTCAGTATGCAGAAACCCTCTCCTTTGTTGGTAAAGGCATGGTGCGTGCCTCCAGCTATATTGAATGAACAGCCATACTTTAGGGCAAACAAAGCACTATCTATGGTTCCCTGCATTATGGTTACTTCTCTCTCTACTAGCTTAGCAGAGAGGGGAAAACCTATTTTGCGCATCTCCCTTTCCGTAAGTAAAAGGTTCTTTATACTATGCCAGTAACTATTTTCATGAGTCAATAGTATTGCTTCTTCTTCGCAAAGGCTGGGTTCAAATAAGTTATGATTCTCAATAACTCCTTCATATAATAATTGCTGTGGAATAAGCTCATACTTAAGCATTGGAAACCGATGCCCTTCAGGCAAAGGGTGTTGGTATATGGGCGAATAAGCTATTTTAAACAAAATGGAATTGAATAATAATATTTTTTTGTAGATATATTTGGCAATAAAAGCATTCAATAATGAAAAAAAAATATATTTTGCCAATGAAAAAATAATTCTTACCTGTGAAAATATCAGTTTTAAAAGAAACCCGCGAAGGTGAAAATAGAGTAGCCCTAACCCCAGGCGTTTGCACTCAGCTCATAAAACAAGGCTATGAATGTTTTGTGGAAAGCAATGCAGGATATAATTCAAATTTTGATGACAATGCTTATACCAAGGTTGGCTGTAAGGTTGTTAGCAAGAGCGAGGCACTGGCCGAGGCAGTAATTATAGCAAAGGTAAATGCGCCAACTGACGAGGAAATAAATCAAATGCAAGCGGGAACGTCTTGCATTTCGTTTTTATATGCAAACAACAATCCTGAACTAATTCAGAAATTGGCTGATAAAAACATTACTGCTATCAGTATGGATGCCATTCCTCGCATTAGCCGTGCCCAAAACATGGATGCATTGAGTTCTCAAGCCAATTTAGGAGGGTATAAATCGGTCATTTTAGGTGCTTCGCAATTAGGGAAAATATTTCCTTTATTAATGACTTCCGCTGGAACTATTACCCCCTCAAGGGTTTTGATATATGGAGCAGGAGTGGCAGGCTTACAAGCCATAGCCACTGCTAAACGCTTGGGTGCCATAGTAGAATGTACTGATGTAAGACCAGAAACCAAAGAGCAAATAGAAAGTTTAGGGGGTAAATTTATAGAAGTAAAGGATGCGGAGGCAGCCAAAGTAGAAGGGGGATATGCCAAAGAAGTATCAGCTGATTATTTGCTGAAACAAAAAGAAGCGGTAAACAAAAGCTTGTTTCAAGCAGATTTGGTAATTACTACTGCTTTAGTGATGGGTAAAAAAGCACCTGTTTTGATTACCGAAGAGCAGGTAAAACAAATGAAATTGGGTGCAGTGATAGTGGATATGGCAGTGGAGCAAGGCGGTAACTGTGAACTAAGCGAACTAAATAAAACGGTAACAAAAAACGGGGTTACTATTATTGGGCAAAGCAATTTACCCAGTACCTTGCCACAAAACGCCAGTGAATTGTATGCAAAAAATATTCAAAACTTGCTAACACATTTGGCAACAAAAGATGGTTTTAAGTATGAGATGGAAGAAGAAATTACCAAAGGAACATTTATAACGAAAGACGGAAAGGTATTGAAGTAACTTTTTAATTTCTTGATTTTTTGATTTAACTATTAATAAAAAGATGAGTAATGAAAAAATGACGGCCGATAAATTGAAATTAAGAACAAAAAATTTTGCGGTTGAAATAGTTAAATATTATAGAAATTTAGCTAAAACGGAGGATGCTAAAATTATTGGAAAACAATTATTACGTTCTGCAACATCAGTAGCAGCAAATTATAGAGCAGTTTGCAGAGCTAGGTCTGATGCGGAGTTTTTCTCTAAATTAAGTATAGTAGTTGAAGAAGCTGACGAAACTTTATTGTGGTTAGAAATAATTATTGAATCTGAAATAAACAAAGACGATAAGACAAAAAAATTATATCAAGAAGCGCTTGAAATATTATCGATTATGGCTGCCTCAAGAAAAACAATGAAATTAAATAAATTAAATTAAATCAAAAATCTCCAAATCGACAAATCTCCAAATAAATCAACAATCCAACAATAAAAAATATGCTAGCATTTATCACACAACACATTGAAATGTTCTACCTCATTATCCTGATGATTTTTGTAGGTATTGAATTAATTGGCCATGTGCCTTCTGTTTTACATACACCATTGATGAGCGGTGCAAATGCCATTCATGGAGTGGTAATTATTGGCTCTATCATTGTAATGGGACAAGCAGAGCATACATTGTCGTTAATTTTAGGTTTTTTAGCAGTGGTACTAGGCACCTTAAATGTAGTGGGTGGCTTTGTGGTAACTGATAGAATGCTGGAAATGTTTAAGAAGAAAAAATAGTTGTCAGTTGTTAGTTGTCAGGAATTTAGATGGAATACAAAGATTTAGATGTTTGGAAAAAGTCGAGAAATTTAGCTAAGTCTATAATAGAAGTAGCTGAATTATTGCCAAGCAAAGAAAATTTTGCTATGGGCTTTCAAATAAGAAAATCTGCCATTTCTATTCCATCAAATATTGCTGAAGGATGCGGACGAAACACAACTAAAGATACACTGCAATTTTTATACATTGCAAGAGGTTCATTATATGAGGTAGAAACACAGCTAATTTTGTGTTTTGATTTCGATTATATGAATGAAACAAAATTAAATGAATTGATTGAACAAATTACTGAATGCAAAAAGCTATTAAATGGGTTTATTAATTACTATATCTCAAAACTAAATCTTTAAAACTAAAATATTATAAATAAAGGTTGATGCAGGCTATTGTCTAACAACTATCAACCAACAACTATCAACTAATATGGAAAACAACATACTACAAATAATCTACCTAATTGCCTCGGTAACATTTATTGCGGGCTTAAAATTTTTAGGAAATCCTGCCACTGCGCGCAAAGGAAACTTAATGGCTGCCTTTGGAATGGTAATAGCCATTTTTGGTACTATATTTTTATACACCACCGAAAGTGGTGCACACCTGCATAACTTAAGTTTTATTTTTGCAGCTTTGGCTGTAGGAACCATTGTTGGTTGGATAGTAGCCAAAAAGGTACAAATGACCGCCATGCCCGAAATGGTGAGTTTATTCAATGGAATGGGTGGTGCTTGTGCCATGCTTATTTCTATTATAGAATTTAAACATCTGACCGATAGTTTTGATATAAATACCTATTCACAAACGGGGTACACTTTTTTTAGCAATCTACCTAAGGGTGCTATATTAACTATAGTTATAGGAATGATTATTGGCTCAATTTCTTTTGCAGGAAGTATAGTAGCTTGGGGTAAACTTAGCGGAAATGTAAAAGATAAATCTTTCGGCTTTCAGCAATTCATCAATATTGGCTTAATGGCGGTAATACTAGTGCTATCTTATTGGGTAGTAATGGGAGGAAGTGAAGAAACAATTGAGTTATTTTATGCAATTTTAGTTCTATCATTGGTTTATGGAGTACTATTTGTATTGCCAATTGGTGGAGCCGATATGCCTGTTGTAATCTCACTATTGAACTCGTTTACAGGTGTAGCTGCGGCTTGTGGCGGATTTTTATACGACAACAAAGTAATGCTTGTGGGTGGTATTTTAGTAGGTTCTGCGGGAACGTTATTGACCATAGTAATGTGTAAAGCCATGAATCGTTCATTGCTAAATGTATTGATAGGTAATTTTGGCGGTGGTGCAAGTGGTGATGCTGCTACTTCTGCTAATTTTGATGGAACTATAAAAGAGGTAACAGCTAGTGATGCGGCTATTTTAATGAAATATGCCAAAAAAGTAATTATTGTACCAGGCTATGGACTAGCAGTTGCCCAAGCGCAACATATTGTGCATGATTTAGAGTTATTGCTTGAAGCAGAAGGAATTGATGTAAAATATGCCATTCACCCAGTTGCAGGGCGTATGCCAGGCCACATGAACGTATTATTAGCGGAAAGCAATGTAAGTTACGATAAGCTTATTGAAATGGAAGAGGTAAATCCAGAATTTGCAACTACGGATGTAGTATTGGTGGTAGGAGCAAACGATGTGGTAAACCCTGCGGCTAAAACCGACCCTTCTTCACCAATTTACGGAATGCCCATATTGGATGTAGAAAATGCTGCCAATGTAATTGTAAACAAACGAAGCATGAAAGCAGGTTATGCAGGTATAGAAAACGAATTGTTTTACAAACCTAAAACCAGCATGTTATTTGGCGATGCTAAAAAAGCACTGACTCAATTGGTGAGTGAAATTAAGGCTTTGGGGTAAATAATATGAGTGAGTTTAAAATTCCTTTAGACGAACCTACCAAAGATTTTAAAATCCATCTTTCACATGAAGGGAATAATAGAATCTTGTTTTCGGCACCATTTGGAACAGGTAAAACTTATTTTTTAAAGGAATTCTTTAAGGATTCAGAAAAATATGAGGTTATTCATTTATATCCTGTAAATTATAGCGTTGCCAGTAACGAAGATATTTTTGAATTGATTAAACACGATGTCCTTTTTGAACTACTTCAAAAGGATGTTGATATCGATAATACAGAATTTTCTGACTTGTTTATTGCTCAAAATTTCCTTTATGAAAACCCTGTAGATATAATAAAACCATTTATTGAGAATACCTCTGAATTAGGAAAAAGTATTGTTCCGATTTTTGATTCACTGAAAAAATTGCAGAACAAGTATAAACTTTTTAAGAAGAAAGTAAATAATAACGATACTTTAAATGCATTTCAATACTTAAAGTATTTTCAAGGTAAGAAAGGTTCAAATTATGAACAAGATTTCTTTACTCAACTGATAAGAAATTTAGTTTTACAACTCAATTCAAAAGGCAA
>JANMIV010000448.1:0-7059 GCA_031375995.1 Bacteroidota bacterium | reverse complement strand
CAAAATTCTTCAAGAAGCACTTAATGTGGAAGATTATGCCTTAGCTGCAAAAATAAGGGATGAGATAGAGTTAAGAAAAAATAAAAATAGCTAATGGAAAGATTTACAGGTGTTTTGGGCATTGTTGGTATATTAGGATTAGCTTTCCTCTTATCAAATAACAGAAAAAAAATTAACTACAGGTTGGTTTTTAGTGGTTTAGGATTACAATTATTGCTTGCCTTGTTAATTTTGAAGATTCCATCGGTTACTTCTTTTTTTCAATTGATTGGCCGTGGAATGGAAAAGATAGAAGGTTTTGCTAGGGAAGGGGCTAAGTTTTGTTTTGGAGGAGTATTACCTAACCCTCCAGAGGCAGCTAAGGTTTTTGGGGCTAACAATGCTTTTATTTTTGCTTTGAATATACCGGCTACTATTATTTTGGTTTGTGTGTTAGTGGCCATTTTATATCATTTTGGAATTATGCAACGCATTGTTGCTGTTATAGCTAAAGGCGTTTACTTTGTTATGAGAGCAAGTGGTGCTGAAACACTTTCAAATGTGGCGAGTGCTTTCGTTGGCCAAGTGGAGGCGCAAGTGATGATTCAACCGTATTTACAAACGATGACTAAAAGTGAAATTTTAGCTAGTATGAGTGGAAGTATGGCTTGTATTTCGGGAGGTATTTTAATAGTTTATGTCAATATGGGTATTCCTGCTGAGTACTTAATTGCGGCTAGTTTAATGGCAGCCCCAGCTAGTTTAGTCATTGCAAAAATAATTTATCCAGAGGTGGAGGAGTCGCAAACAAAAAATGAAATTAAAGTAGAAGTGAAGAGTCATTATACCAATGTAATAGATGCTATTTCTCATGGTGCTGCGGATGGAATGAAAATATCTATTAATATTATTGCGATGCTAATCGGATTTATTGCTTTGATTTCATTGATTAATTATAGCATCGGTAAGGTATTTCCAGGAGTGAGTTTAGACATTATTTTCGGATATTTATTTTATCCATTTGCTTATATAATGGGAGTTCCTCAGCAAGATATAATGCAGGTGGCTACATTCATGGGGCAAAAGTTAAGTATAAATGAGTTTGTGGCTTATAATAGTTTAACAGCTATAAAACAGACTCTCACACCTAAAGCCATTGCGATTGCTAGTTTTGCGCTTTGTGGTTTTGCAAACTTTAGTTCTGTAGGTATGCAAATAGGAGGAATTGGTGCTTTGGCACCTGAGCGAAGAGGTGATTTGGCTAAATTGGGTTTAAAAGCTTTATTGTGCGGAACTCTTGCCAGTTATCTTAGTGCTTGCTTAGCAGGTATTATTATGTAAAATAAAAACCGCTCACTAATAATACTATCAGTAAGCGGAAATTACAATTAACCTCTAAACATTTTGAATTATGAAACAAATTCGAATAGTTAGACATATAGCATGGTAAATAGGTTGCACCTAATTTTACTTTTTATGCATAGACATGCTAATTCTATTTAAGTTGAAATAAACTTTATGTGAAATAGGGTTTTAATTTTTCAATTAGGATTAGAGGTGCCATGCAAGGTCTATTTGTTTTCATATCTACATTTACTAAAACCACTTCCGCTTTTGCTATAAGTATGTCATTGTTACGGTAAATTTCATAGTAAAAATGATTCCTTATTTTTGGCAATTCTTTAATCATAGTTACTATGGTTAATTCATCGTCATAGTATGCGGGTTTAATATATTGGCATTGTAAGTTGATAACAGGCATCATAATACCGTTTTCTTCAAAACTTTTATAGGTAAGTCCCATTTCTCTTAAAGCGTCTGTTCTGCCTATTTCTAAATATTGGGCATAATTTCCATGATAAACAACTCCCATTTGGTCTGTTTCTCCGTACCTAACTCTAACACTTGTTTTGCTTGTAAACATTGATTATTGAATAATTTTAAATTCAGTTCTTCTATTTTTGCTCCTATTTATTTCTGTTAAATTATCTGCAATGGGTTGCGTTTCGGCATAACCTTTATAAGAAATTTGGGTCGGATTTATTTTCTTTTCAATTAGATAGTCATATACTGCTTTTGCCCTATTATTGGAAAGTGTCATATTATTTTGTTTATTTCCTTGGTTATCGGTATGTCCGCCAATTTCTACTTTCAGTTTTGGGTTTGTTTGTAAAAACTGAACCAATTTATCCAATTCTGTTACCGATTCTGGTTTTAAATCGAATTTTGCCGTTTCAAAGAAAATGTTTTTTAAAACTACTTTAGCCCCTGCTGCAATTGGTATTAATGGGACATCTAAAAATAGGGGATTGGTAGCACTTTGGTCTTTTAGGCTAAAATTTTCTGAATAGAACAAGTATCCTTGTAAACTTACATTTAAAGCATAGTTTCTATTGCCTTGTAACGACATCAGAAATTCGCCACTTAATTTATTTGAATAGGTTTCAATAACAGTTTTATTGGTCGACAAATCAATTAACTCTAACTTAGCCGATAATTTGTTCTTTTTTACAGCATCATAAACCACTCCTTTTATATAACCAGTTTGTTCGGGCCTAGCTCCCTTGTATAATTCAAACTTGTAAATATCTAAGCCACCAAAACCCCCAGCTTTGGCTGAAGAAATAAATGCATTTGTACCATCTGAAGTAATGCTGAAGCTTTGTTCATCCTTATTAGTATTGATAGGGTAGCCTATATTAGTTGGCTTTTGCCAACGACCATTTGCACCTCTTTTACTTCTGAAAATATCTAATCCACCCATACCAGGATGTCCTTTACTTACAAAATACAATGTTTTGTCGTCTAAGGCAATAAATGGATACTGTTCCTCGCTGTCCGTATTTATTTCAGGACCAAGATTTGATGGGGGAGACCACTTTCCATTATTATAGGTTGTCATCCAAATATCGCTTCCACCAAAACCTCCTGGGCGCTCACTGGCAAAATATACTGTTTTGCCGTTGTATGAAACACTGGGTTGGGTTTCCCAATGTCTAGTATTTACTGGAGAACCAAGGTTTTTGGGTTCACTCCAATTGAGCCCGTCTAAGCGACTTAATTGTATATCACAACTGTTTTCAGGGGAACAAAAGGTAAAGAATATATATTGACCGTCCGCACTTATAGAAGCTGTTCCCTCATTTTGCTCTGTATTAATAGGATAGCCTAATGACTTTGCCAATGAAAACGTTTCATTGGTTTGCTTACTTATAAAAAAGTCTTCGTTACCAGAAACTCTATCTCCAAGGTTTCTTGTAAATATAAGTGTTTGTCCATCAGCAGTTAATACAGGAAAATAGTCATCATGTATTGAATTTACATTTTGTCCTAGGTTAATAGGCTTGTACGGAACTGGCTTTTTGATAGCATTTACAGCAAAATCAATGTGTTTTTCTAATTTTAAGCCTATATTCTTTTTTGCATACCAGTCAGGAAATGATACGAATTTTTTTATATTGATAAAGGCACTATCGTATTGAGCACGTTCAAATTGATAGGTGGCTAAACCAAGGTATGACAAAGGAAAATTGGGATTAATTAATACAAGCTGATTGTATATTGTTTGAGCTTTTTCTTCTTGTTCATTTTTTTCATATAAATCAGACAAAAGCATGCGAGCATCTATATAGCTGTTATCTGCATTTATAGCTTTATTGCATAAGGAAATAGCTTCACTATAATTTTGCAAATGATAGCTTGATAATGCTTCATTGAAGATTTTTTCGGCTCTTCCATTTTTTGAGCCAGTGAATTGTTTTTCTTGGGCAAAAGACCATTTAATTAAAAGTAGGGATATAATAAATAGGCACTTCTTAATCATGGCAGCAATATATTCAAATATCATGCTATATTTCGAAACTGATTTAAATTTTTGTTGTGGTTTTTTCTTACCTGACTGCTAAAAGAGGAGTCTTTGGGTGATAAAAACCATGTTGTGGTATTAATGTTTATAATTGAAAAGTCAAATTTACTAAGATTGAATCTTTATTTACTTATAAAATGTCAGAACAAACAGAACATATACATTGCCTAATTATAGGTAGTGGGCCTGCTGGTTATACCGCAGCTATTTACGCAGCCCGTGCAGATTTAAAACCGGTAATGTACACTGGACCTCAACCTGGAGGGCAACTAACCATTACTACAGATGTAGAAAACTATCCGGGTTATCCCAATGGAATAATGGGGCCAGAAATGATGGAGGATTTTAGAAAGCAAGCGGAACGTTTTGGCACAGACATGCGTTACGGAATGGTTACAAAAGTAGATTTTAGCGGTAAACCTCCTTACAAAGTAATAGTAGATGACGTAAAAGAAGTATTAGCAGATACTGTTCTTATTTCTACTGGGGCAAGTGCCAAATGGCTGGGTATTGAAAGCGAGAATAAGCTAAATGGACATGGTGTTTCTGCTTGCGCAGTATGCGATGGTTTCTTTTTTAGAGGAAGAGAAGTGGCAATTGTAGGCGCTGGAGATACTGCTTGTGAGGAAGCTAGTTATTTGGCAAAAATATGTAGTAAAGTATATATGATTGTTAGAAGGGAAGAATTTAGAGCATCAAAGGCAATGCAACATAGGGTTGAAAACACACCCAATATTGAGATTTTGTTTAATTCTGAAACGGATGAAATTCTTGGAGATAAAAAAGTAGAAGGAGTAAGAGTGAAAAACAATAAGACTGGTGAGTTGAGAACTATTGCTATTGGTGGCTTTTTTGTTGCTATTGGGCATAAACCGAATACGGAAATATTTAAAGATTACTTAGAAATGGATGAAACTGGTTATTTGATAACAACTCCAGGTACTACTAAAACAAAAGTGGAGGGCGTTTTTGCTTGTGGAGATGCTCAAGATAAAATATATAGACAAGCAGTAACTGCAGCAGGCAGTGGCTGTATGGCAGCATTGGATGCTGAAAGGTATTTAGCCGCAAGGCATTTTGTGCTTTAAATTTTCTGTTGAGTTAATAAAAAAGAGGCTGTTTCAGATATGAAATAGCCTCTTTTTTACGAAACGCCTCGTTTCATTATAAAAAGTTACCTTAATAACGTAAAGTGTCCATTTTTACTAAATGCTTTTTCTCCAATAAATCTGCCTTCTACTATCCATACGTAGGTGTCTGCTGTGGCAGGATTCCCATTTATTTTTCCATTCCATCCTTCTTTAGGGTTGGCTGTTTCAAATATTTTTTGCCCCCATCTGTCGTAGATTCTAAAGGAATAGTCTTTATTTAAGAGTCCAGTACTTACTGGGATGAAAAAATCGTTTTTATCATCATCATTAGGAGTAAATGCTGTTGGAATATATATGTTTCCTCCATCTCCAACTTTTATGAAATTTGATTTTATTTTGCTGTGAGAACAATTAAACGTATTTGTTACCACCAATTGTATAGAAAATTCTCCAGATCTATTGAATAAATAACTTGAGTTTACATTGGTATCAGTAAATAACGTGTTGTTGTTTTCATCAAAAATAGTCCACTGACTTCTTATTACGTCAGAAGAAGAAGTATTGGTTAAACTAAGCAGTGCATCTGGCAAGTAGAGTGCTAATGGTGAAGCAATGAAATTAGCCTCAGGTAATTCCCTCACAGTAATTATATCTCTGAACAAGGTATCATGAACACCCCCTTCTCCGAAAGCTCTTAAAAATACACTGTAGGTGCCTTTGTTATTATAAACGTGTTCAGGATTGGCGGTGGTATCGCCAGAGGCATCTCCAAAACTCCACTGATAGGAGCGAGCATATAAGCTCTTATTATTAAATTTAACTTTTAAAGGAGCACAACCTTCTGCCTTGTCCATATCAAAATTAGCGAAAGGAATGTTTGGACTAATTCTTATGGTATTTTCTACGGTATCAATACAGTTATTTATACTTGTGGCAATTAGTCTAACTGTATAATTTCCTGAGTCTGCATAAGTATGGCTTGGGTTTTCTGTTGTTGTAATATTGTTTGGTGAAGAAGGATGCCCGAAGTTCCATAAGTAAGAAAGTGTTCCTGTAGATATATAAGAAATATTGTTGAAATTAATGGTTGTATTGGGTAAGTTTATTGGCTGTGGATTGGCTAGGAAATTAGCGTTTGGCATTTCATAAATACTAATATAATTGGGTTTATCTAAGGTGTCGCTGCAACCGTAAGCATCGTAGGTAATGAGTGAAACTTTATAATTGCCTGGGTTTGTATAAACATGAGAGGGGTTGCGTTGTTGGCTTCCAGCACCATCTCCAAATGTCCAAAACCAATTTACATCGTTTCGTGAGTTATTGGTCATTTGTACATTTAAGTTGGAACAACTGGTGGTAGTAAGCGTTGTAAAATCAGCAATAACCAGTGGTTTTATATTCAATGGTCTTGTTGTAGAGTCTAGGCAACCATTATTTGTTTGAGCAATTAGTTTGACAGTAAAATTAGTATCACCATTTAATTTGGTAGGAAAAGTATGTAAGGGGTTTAAAAATCCAATACCCAAATTACCATCTCCATAATCCCATCTGTAATTGCTATTAGCCCCAAGTGTACTATTGAGCATACTAAATTCTGCCACATCACATTTGTTGGTTTTTAAAATAGAAAAATTAACAACTGGAAGCGGATATACAACTAAATTTTGTTTGGCAGTGTCAGTGCAACCACTATTAGAATATACTTTAAGAACAATGGGAAAAGTTCTATTTATAAGTGGGGTGTTGTTGGTAAATGTTTTATTGCTAGTTGCAAAGGAATCAATTGTTCCATCTCCAAAATCCCACTCATATTTTATGGCTCTCAAAGAACTATTGGCATTAAAATTAACTAGTTTTGGCGTGCAAGCATTTGTAATGGGGGCAAAATTGGCATCGGGTATTGGATTTATTTTTACCGTTTTTTCAATAGAATCTTTGCAAGCATAGGGAGTAGTAACCACTAATTTAATGGTATAGCTGGTATCTTTATCTGCTAAGCCAGCAAAATTGCGTACAGGATTGTATGCAGTGCTGGTGAAACCATTTCCAAAATTCCAATTATTAGCAATGCCGCCAATTGATTGATTGTAAAATGCTATACTTCCGCTACCACAAATAGAATCG
>JANMIV010000411.1:0-4222 GCA_031375995.1 Bacteroidota bacterium | reverse complement strand
ATCTTCCGTTCCTGCATCTGTATTGGCGTATGCTATGGTGGCGCAAGTTAATGTACCTGCAGCTACCGCTAAAGTTTGGTCATTATTACCACCAAATGGATTTACATAGGTAATAGCACCTGTAACTGTTAGTGAATTTGTCCCAGAAATGGTTATGGTACACGCTGCATCAGAAGTATTGCCAAAGGTAAAGGAGTTACAAACGGCCGCAACGTCCACCGTAATGCTTCTGCCACTGGGTAGTGTTACATCGTCACCAACTAAAGGTACCCCGCTAGGGCTCCAGTTACCTGGTGTGTTCCAATTTCCAGTTGTTACATTCCACGTTTTAGCAACGGCAAATACTTGTATGTTGGCTATTAAAAAAGCAAAAAGAACTAAAAGTTTAGCAGATGTGCTCCACTTTTTAATTTTAAAATTTACTACAATATTGGACATTTTTATGACAAGGAATAATTATACTAATAAAAATACAAAATAAAGCAAATTGTTTTAACGAATTGTTACGTATTTCCCTTAATTACTTAAGGTTACAGTAATCTTATCTAATCACTAAAATAATTGTTTTTAATGGTTTTGAATAGAGTTTATTTGCATAATTTTGATTATTAGTATACTATGATAATGATACTGCTGCTTGAATAGATTATTCTGCCAGTTAAATAATAAAACAACTTTTCTGTGTTTTAATAAGTGCGTATAAAATAAAAGAAAATAAACGGTGCTGTGTATAAATAAAAAAGCAATAGGGGTTACTTATTGCTTTTTATAATGGAGGTATTGTTGTGAATATTATAAATCTAAAATCATTTTAGATGGATCATTTCCTTCTGTAAGCAATAACATAGGGTTCTCTAAACATTGCTTCACTTTTACTAAGAACCCAACAGATTCGCGGCCATCAATAATTCTGTGGTCATAGCTAAGTGCTAAATACATCATTGGTCGTGCTACTATTAATCCATCTTTTACAACCGGCCGTTCTATTATATTGTGCATACCTAGTATGGCAGATTGAGGGGCATTTATAATGGGTGTACTCATCATACTGCCAAATACACCGCCATTGGTAATGGTAAAAGTACCACCCGTCATTTCTTCTAAACTCAATTTATTGTCGCGGGCTTTGCCAGCCAAACGGGCTACTTCGCTTTCAATGCCTGCTAAAGTTAAACTTTCCGCATTTCTAATTACCGGTACTACCAATCCTTTAGGTGCAGAAACAGCAATAGAAATATCGCAGTAATCATGGTAAATAATTTCTTCGCCATTTATATAAGCATTTACAGCTGGATACTGTTTAAGAGCTACTGTTACTGCTTTGGTAAAAAAGCTCATAAAGCCAATGTTTACGCCATGTTTTTCTTTAAATTGTGCTTTAAATTGATTGCGTAAGTCCATAATAGGCTTCATATCCACTTCATTAAAAGTGGTAAGCATAGCCGTTTCATTTTTTACCGCTACTAACCTTTTGGAAACCGTTTTGCGCAGGGAAGTCATTTTTTCCTTGCGCTCATTTCTTGTTTTGGTTTCGTTGGTAGTTGTTTTTAAGCTGCTTGCCATAGCATCACCTTTGGTTATTCTACCGTCTTTGCCAGTACCTTTTACTTCTTTTACATCAATGCCTTTTTCGGCTAAAATTTTAGATGCTGCTGGGCTAGGGTAAGGTTTATCATTATTGGTAGCTGGTGCTTCTGCTTTTACAGGTGTTTTGTTTTCTTCGTTTTCCTTTTTAGGTGCTGGTGCCAATTCTTCTTTTCCTGCTGGTTTGGCGGCAGACTCATCTATGGTGCAAATAATGCTGCCAATATTAATGGTATCGCCTTCATTGGCTTTTGTGGTGAGTATGCCTGCTTTTTCGGCATTTAACTCAAAGGTAGCTTTATCGCTTTCCAATTCACAAAGCAATTCATCCATTTCTACATAATCGCCCGTTTTTTTGTTCCAACGTGAAACAGTTACTTCACTTATAGATTCGCCAACGGTAGGTACTTTTATTTCGATCATGGTATGTAGTATTCTTGATTTTGAAGGCGCAAATTAACCATTTGGAATCTTATAAAACAAAAACAAGCATTAATTTTAGTCAACTAATTGTTTTTTGCGCCTTTACAAGTTCTGTTTGATTATAAATTTTGTTCAGAAGGCCTGTAAATGCTGTAGTTTGAATAAAAAATATTTTGTAATTGCCTGCTAATTATATGCTATGCAGGCATAAATGGTAAACGAATGTGCAGAAGGAAGTAGCTATTTACTAAGCGCCAATGCAACTTTTTAAGTCATGCACTTGGCTTTCCCATAACTGTATGGTGTATTTTTCTTCGTTTTCTTCCACGTAATCAGTAATTACCAGCGATACATCATCCGTTAACTCATCAACAGAAATTTCAAATTCTAAGTATTCGTCTTTTGCAGACTCAACCCATCTGAATTTCATCATTTTATTGTTTACTTTTTTAAGTAATTCTGCAGTAGTTTCCTCTCCATCCCACTTAAACTTATACATGTTGTTTCTTATATCAACATCGTTGCAAAACCATTGAGACAAGCCACTTGGAGTACTAATATAATTAAATACTAGAGAAGGAGAAGCCTTAATGGGGAATTCAACTATAATTTGTTTACGAGCCATGAGTTTAAGTATTTTTATTAAATGATGTTGAGCAAATATAATTTTTCAATCCACTTTACAAAGGTTATACCTAAAAAAGTTTTTAAATGAATAGTAGTCAAAGCACTAATAGGTTATTTTTACTTTTTGAAAAAAGCACTCAAAAGGCTGCCTAAACCGCCTCCGCTTAGTTCTTTTATTACACTTACAGTATCAAAAGTATGGTCGTTTGGGTCATTTACTTTTTTTATCAATGCACTTACTACTTTTTCAATTATACTATTGCTTAGTAATTGCGATTGTTGGGTAGGGAGTGATAATTCGCTGCTATAATTTTCTGCTAGTTGCGATACTATACTCATAACTATATGATTGCTTAGTACATTATTGGGGTTTTTAAGCAGTTCCGTTAAACTTCCTAAGTTGCCAGCCGCAAATGCTTTTTTGAGCACATTTAAAATAGTATTGGCACATATAGTAATGGCTGATTCTTTTTTTGCCTCCGCTATATTCGGGTTATTATTTATTAAATCGCCCGCCTCTTCTCTTACTAAGTTTATTAATTTATCTAGCATCTATTTCTGTTTGTTATTTTTTAAGTTAAAATATTTTTCAAGTTCAAGGGTATCAAATGCATTCAAGCAAAATTCTTTGCTTAAACCGCCTTTTCGGCCTATAAGCGTGCCGTAATACATATCATGCAATCCTTCTATACTATGCGCATCTGGATTGATGCACAGTTTTACATTTTTATTCAATGCATAGTCTATATATCTCCAATCCAAATCAAGCCTGTAAGGGTTGGCATTTATTTCTATTGCCACCCCATTGGCAACACATGCATCAATCATTTTTTTATGGTCAATGGGGTAGCCTTGCCTTAATAGCAATAACCTACCCGTAGGGTGCCCAAGTATAGTTGTATATGGGTTTTCAATGGCAGTTATCAATCGGCTCATTGCTTTTTCTTCATTCATTTTTAAAATACTATGAATGGAAGCTACTACGTAATCAAAACTTGCCAATACATCATTGGCATAGTCCAATTGCCCATTATATAAAATATCGCATTCGGTGCCTTTAAAAATTCTAAATGCTGGGTTTGCAGCATTTAGTTTATCTATTTCTATATGCTGGTTTATTATGCGTTCCTCATCCAGTCCATTGGCATAAAATGCCGCCTTGCTATGGTCTGCAATACCAAAGTAATTGTAACCACTTTTTTGACATGCTTTGGCCATTTCTGCTATGGTATTTAAGCCATCACTCCAAGTTGAGTGGTTGTGCAAAGCACCTTTTAGGTCAGTATATTCTATTAAAGTGGGTAACAAATTTTGCTTTGCATACTGCACTTCATTCATCCCTTCGCGCAGTTCAGGTGCTATATAAGGCAATTGCATACTAGCGTATATGGCTGTTTCCGTTGGGGCATTTTTATCGGCATTAGCTATGTCTAATAAATCAATATGGGCTTGGCTTGTTGAAGTTTGGAACCAGTTCCATCCAAAGTCGTCCGCTGCACTTATATATATACTAGTCTGTATATTTTTATATTTCCCCTTCAGTTCTCGTCCATTTGATGTGGTATCCTTTAAAATAGCGCTTGCTAGC
>JANMIV010000372.1:0-2107 GCA_031375995.1 Bacteroidota bacterium | reverse complement strand
GTATTTTCCGAGTTTTGCTGAGTGGAATCAGTCGATCCGTAGTCGTAACCTGGTGAATTAGGGTCTTGAACTTGCGCAAAACTGTATTGAGAACCTATAGTTAATAAAAGTACAAATAAGTTACGTATTGTCTTGATTTTAATTCTTTTTGTCATGGTTGAAGTTTCAAAAATATAAAAACCAGCGAATAATGAAACTACTTTTTGTAATTTTAAGTAAAAATATAAACAAGCTAATCATAAATTAGGACAAATAAATGTAACATTGTGTACAATTTTATACTTATGAGCACAATATTATTTCTCCATGGCGCGCTTGCATCCGCTAATCAGTTCGATTCTTTGCGAAAAAAGACAAATAGCAAATATGAGACCCATGCTATCAATTTTAGTGGACATGGTGGACAAATGATTCCAATGAGTGGACTTAACTTTACTGTTTTTGCTGATGATATACTCCGTTTTTTAGATAATAATAAAATAGAGAAGACAAATCTTTTCGGCTATAGTATGGGCGGTTATGCCGCCCTTATGTTTGCGTTAAAACATCCCAATAGGGTTGAAAAAATATTTACTTGCAGTGTTAAATTAAAATGGGATTTGGCATCGGCTGTAAAAGAAACAGAAATGCTCAATGCGGATAAAATAGCCGAAAAAGTACCCGCTTTTGCCAATAACCTGATGCTAATTCATGGAATAAATGTATGGAAAAATTTATTGAAAAGTACAAGTAACATGATGATGGATTTAGCCAATGGACAATTACTGACAGATGAAGATTTTGCTAAAGTTACCCAGCCTCTTTTACTTGCTATTGGAGACAGGGATAAAACAGCCAGCTTGAACGATACCCTTGATGTGCATAAAAAAATGCCTAACTCGCAGTTTATGGTTATTCCAAATGCTCCGCATGAGTTCCATAAAATTGATGAGGATACCCTTGTTCATCAAATGAATCTTTTTTTTAGTTAGGGGGAACGTTTTATGATAAATCAAATTAAACAGCTCACATTATTTACTTTTGCTATCGCCTTATTGGGTTCTTTTACCGCTAAAAAAGACAAGCAAGAGCTAAAATGGCTTGATTGGAATACTGGCTACCTGCAAGCTAAAAAGGAAAATAAGATAATATTGGTTGATGCTTATACCGATTGGTGCGGCTGGTGCAAAAAAATGGATAAGGATACTTATACCAACCAAGAAATAATAAAAACGCTCAATAAGGATTTTGTAGTAATTAAGTTTAATCCAGAAATAGCCGATGTTACGTATGATTTGGAAGGTAAAAAGTTGACAGGAAGGGAATTACTTGCACAATTATCGCAAGGGAAAGCTACTGGATTTCCAACTACCTATTTTATTCAACCCAATAAAAGACAAATACGACTTGCTGCCGGTTATTTAGATCCTACAGATTTTAAAGAAGTGTTGGTACAAGCTTTAGAAATGAAATAATACCAAATTGTATGGATATTTGGTATTAAATCCAATACAATTGATTTAATAAGGAAACTCAGACTTATTTTATATTAAAATCAAAGTCCCTCATTTGGGTAGCTTGAGTTATTTTATGTGCAGCACCAAACCAGCCCAGTACTCTTATTTTTGAGTTTCCAACAGGGAGAATGTTAGATGGTACATTGGCAACAGGTGTAGCAAACAATCCAGCTAATCCGCCTCCTGTTCCATTAGTCAGTTCTGTTTTTAAACGCACATAAAAGAATAGATTCTCACGTGTAATACTATATACCTCTACCTTTATTGAATCTCCAGGGTAAAAAGCAGGTCGTTTAGAAATATCATCTTCCACTACATTAATAGAACGTGCTACCGGAAAATTAAAGTTAGCTTGTTGAGGCAATTGTGCATTTGGAGAGTTTTCTCCACTCGTTGATTCACTAACAGTAACTAAATTATCTATTTTATTATAGAATGTCCATCCTGTAAAACCTCCACTTTCTGTAAAGTAAGGATTGGTTGCTATTGGATTTCTCTTTACATAGTATTTTAGTCTGTAACTGTCACCTAATCCAGCAGAATCTACAATTTTCATTTCCACATATCCCCAACCTGATTTTAAAGGACCTCCAGGGCCAGTTCTTCCTTGG
>JANMIV010000298.1:0-12434 GCA_031375995.1 Bacteroidota bacterium | reverse complement strand
AGCAGTTTGCTGCCCGTTATTTGGGCTGGGAAATTGGGTATAAAAACTATAAAAGGATATAACTACTTCACTATATAAATCCTTCTACAAGGCGATAACAAAACGGTGCATTATTTTATTGAGAACAAATTACGAATTCTTAATGAAAGTCTACAGATATCCTAAAAAAGCCTACAGATACTAATTGGTATTTTAAAAAATGTTTCCTTTCGGTAATCTTTGAAATAGTATTAAAATTCTAAAATGAATATGACTAGAAGCGTTTGTGCTTAAGAACAAATGCAGATATAATATCATCTCAGACTAAAGATTAATACCTAAAAGGGCGGATGCCGAAAAGCCTTTGAGAGAGTAGGCAAAAAAACGAATCTTTAATTTTATGAAAAATTTCCAAAACAAAAGTATCGTACCCACTCGGAAATGGGTCTTTAAATCAGTTTTAATGGCCTTTGCCCTTGTGTCTGCAACAAGTGTTAAGGTGGCTGCGCAAAACTCCTCATACGATTTGAATACCATACCCATAGGGGGAGGCAACAGTTGTGGGTTTGGCTGGCAATCTTTAATGGTGAATGCGGGCAATGACAACAGTGGCTTTGGATACCAATCACTGTTAAATAACACCACAGGAATTTCCAATACTGGTATTGGCTTCCAATCGATGCTTACAAACACAACCGGGTTGGCTAACACGGGCTTGGGCTTCCAGTCATTGTTTAGTAATACAATCGGAGAGCATAATACTGGCTTAGGTTACAGATCGTTATACCTAAATACCACTGGGTTTGAAAACGTATCGGTGGGTCAGCATGCTAATTACCACAACACCACTGGGTTTCAAAATACAGGCGTTGGCTCTGCTGCACTGCACTGGAACAGGACTGCAATTTACAATACAGCAGTAGGAGTTGCCTCCTTGTATAATAATACAGCTGATGGAAATACCGGTACGGGAGCACATTCACTCTGGGCCAATACCACTGGACTCCATAACTCTGGATTTGGAATAGCATCCCTCACCGTAAATACCACAGGAGAATACAATTCAGCTGCTGGTGCATATTCATTGAATCAGAATATTACTGGTTATAGAAATGCTGCGTTGGGTTATTATGCCGGGACTACCAATACTACTGGATATAAGATTACCACTATAGGAGCATACTCCGATGTGTCGGTTAACAATCTTTTCAATGCAACCGCACTTGGTGATGGTGCTATTGTTAATGCGAATAATAAGGTGAGGTTTGGAAACGCTGCCGTTGCAGTTGTAGAAGGTCCTGTTGCCTATACTGTATCAGATGGTCGTTTTAAAACCAAAGTAAATGAAGCCGATGTGAAAGGGTTGGACTTTATCCTTAAATTAAGGCCGGTAGTCTATAATTTTGAAACCCGTCAATTTCAAGAGTTTTTAACCAAAAATATGTCGGAAAAAGCAAAACAAGCTCACCTGAATGAAGATTTCACCCATTCAACAGCTATTAGACAAAGTGGTTTTATTGCCCAGGAAGTAGAAGCCGCAGCCAAAGAAGCCAACTATGATTTTAACGGAGTTCACAAGCCTGACAACGGCAACGACAATTACAGTCTGGCTTATGGTCAGTTTGTAGTGCCATTGGTAAAAGCTGTTCAGGAACAACAAGCCATGATTAAAAAACAACAACAGCAAATTGAACAACTGCAAAAATTACTCGCTGCTTCTTTAACCCCTGCTACCGGTGTTCAAGGCAAATCTGGTGTAACTGGTATGGAAGAAAATAGGAACACCTCTGATCAAATAAAATTATATCCAAACCCGGCCTCAGAAACAATTACATTGGAGAACATTTCAGGCACATTCGATATTCGGGATATCACGGGCAAGCTGTTACTCTTTGGAACGGTAGAATCAGGAACACCAATTCATGTTAACACTCTGAGTGCAGGTATGTATATTATCAGGGTAAAAGGTTATAACGGAAAGGTCTTTTCACAAAACTTCTCTAAAGAATAAACACCGCATATTAACTGAATAAAAAAGAACGACAATCCTGAATGGATTGTCGTTCTTTTTTATTCAGTTACATCCTTTTCGTGGCAGGCTGGTGTAAGTTCCCATTCACATATCGCTGCCAGGTGCTATGGTGTATGCCAAGGGTATGAGCTATGGACCGGCCGCTTATTCTTTTCGCCACCATCACATACCGACACACCTTGGCTGTGGTGGTGTGTCGGCTTATGATAATGTGACTTGGAGCGTGCATAACCGTATTTTGTTTTTCGTCATTCGATTTCACCGCTAAGAACTTTGCTCACGGCAGATTTGCGAAAAAATGTGAATGCGAAGAAGCGGATTTCGAAGCACTTCACTGTCTGCCAGCAATGAATCCGTTAACTAAAGGACACAAAGCTTGATTTAAGCACTGAACCGCCAATTTTGGGTAGGTGCAGTTATGCGGATGTGGCTCTTATCGGCCAAATATATTATCCGTCTGTTATAGCAAATACCCATAGGGTTATTAAAGTTAAAAGGTCCATCCAAAGGTTTGCCGTCAACTGCTTTGCCACCAAACGATACGTTTACTTGTTTTTTATACTAGAGTTGGCAGGAGGGCTCACTCCTTCAAAACCTTTGTTGGGGAATACATATACAGAGTCTGTTTCACTATCTACCACAAATAGGTAATTGGTAGCATCAGGTGTTATAAAACAATCTTTTGGTTTTTTAAACCTAAATGGTTCATATAGAAAATTACTTGCCTTAGTAATATCAAAATTTAAAAAACTGGTATTTACAGTGTATTGCGTACCTAAGTCAGGGTCGTCAATGGCATTGATGGAAAGTACTTTATATTCTAAGTTGGCTGAGCTGCTAGAAGTAAACAAGAGGAGTTTAATAAACTTTGGCACAACCAAGACTGGATAGATAAGCATGTAGTAAAAGCAGAGGCTTTTGACTATAGTCAAATAGATTCTTTGGACAAATTTGAAGATTCACACCCTAAAATAATGCAAAAACGCATTGGTGAAAAAACTGGCAGTTTGAATTTGACTTAGCCTATAACAAAACCAAATTTAAGAATAAATTGAAGGAGTTGGCTGCCCGTTATTTGGGCTGGGAAATAGGATATAAAAACTATAAAAAAGTATAGTATCCGCTTATTTTTATTCTAAATCGGTATTCAGTTTATACCTGCAAATGCGGTTATTGTCTTTATCAGCCACATATATCATGCGTCTGTTATAGCAAATACCCATTGGGTTATTAAAGTTAAAAGGGCCGTCTAAAGGTTTGCCGTCCACCGCTCTGCCGCCAAACGACACATTTACTTGTTTCTTAATGCTAGAGTTAGCAGGCGGGTTAACCCCTTCAAATCCCTGATTGGTAAATACATAAACAGAGTCCGTTTCGCTATCAACCACAAAAATATAATTGGTAGCATCTGGTGCTATAAAACAATCTTCTGGTTTTTTAAATCTAAAAGGTTCGTATAAAAAGTTACTGGCTTTGCTAATATCAAAATTTAAAAAACTGGTATTTTCGGTGTATTGTGTGCCCAAATCAGGGTCGTCAATAGCATTGATAGCAAGTACTTTATATTCTAAATTAGCAGTAGTATTGTTAGAGGTCAATAAAAAGTTTTTTGAAGTGCTAATACCTTGCAAACGCTGCGGTGGTGCTGCATAGGTAGCTAATCCTGAAATATCTACAGCCGATTTTAAACTAGATCCTGTTGGGTTTAACCCTGCTGCAGTGGATATATTTAAACCGTCCTGATCAAAAATAAGCACCGAATTATCTGGTCGTACAAAAGAGCCTAATTGATTGCGTGGACCTTTGCGGCTAACATATAAAGTATTGTCAAAAAGGCAAGCTATACCAGTAAACTCCACGGCTGCATCGTCTGCACCACGGAATTGCGTACTTTGGCGCGAGGCATCGCAAAAGGGATGTATTAAAGTATCTACAAACGAGTAGTTTCCTTGGCCAGTTCCTTTTAGATGATATACGCAAGTTACAGTGGCATTTATCAATGAATCGTATATTTTACCTATTACATACGTATGTAAACGCCTGTCTTGGGTAACTTCCGTAGCTCCTGGAATGGGTATAGTAAGGGCAAGTGTTCCTTTTTGATCTAGTACATTCAAGCCTTTATCATCCACTACATATATCATTTCATCGTAGCCTACATATACATCTACCGGATGCGAAAAATTTTTAAAGAAAGGAAATATAGGCACATAGCTCACGGCTTTGGGCACCAAGTTTGGATCTACTTTTCCTTGGTCTAGTACTTCATCAACAGTATCATTCTGTTTGCTGCCAAATAGGGAGCAAGCGGACACCAATGTGAGCATAAGGAGGAAAAATACAGTATATTTTTTTACGTACAATTGCATATATATGTTCTATTTTAGGGTAAATAACAAAGCCAATCTGTGAATATTACCGCTTCGCTCTTTACTCACCAAACCATAATCAATACCAAAATTACCAAAATTACGTGGCAAACGTAATCCAAAACCCACATTGGGAAAATTATTGGCTTCATCTAAACCAAATTCCCAGCCTGTGCGCCCTACCAATATTTTTTTCCAAGTGTATTCAGTCCCAAACGCAAATGTTTCATTGTTATCAGTTGGATGGTTCAATTGCGCTGCAAGTGTTAATAGATGCGGCCCTGTTTTTATTGGGTCTATGGCAAAACCAAGGCGGAAAACCGCTGGTACTGAAATATCTGAAAAGTCATTCTTTTGGTTTTCGCTATTGAGCTTGAGTATGGTTACATTTCCCGAAGGAGCTACATTTACACCAAAATTACTAAACGAAACCCCAAAACGTGCATTTTTGATGCCTATATTGTACATTAATCCCAAATCGAATAGTACATTGTTTACGGCTACATCGGCAATTACTTCTTGGGCAAATTTACCCTGTAAGCCAAAACTAAAATTATTGGTCAATATTTTGGCAAAAGTTACACCTATAACGGTACTGCCTAGCGCAATATTACGCCCAGTTCCAGTGGGTTGCCATTCGGTAGTTTCTGTATTATCGCCATAGTTTACACTCAATACATTAATGCCTATAAAGCTTAATTTACCTACTTTCATAACCATGGCTCCATAGTTAACTCTACTGGAAGCCACATATAAAGTATGGGCCAATTGCAGCGAAACTTTTCCTGTATCAATGCTAGTAATACCAGCCGGATTCCAATACATGGCTGAAGCATCGTTTACCATGCCTACTACAGCACCTCCCATGGCAGAGGAACGGGGATCGGGGGTGATTTTTAAAAACTGCATACCACTTCCCCCTGTGCGGCTATTGCCAAAAGTGGGCAATATTTGGGCTTTTGCAACGCCCACACACAGGAATAGTATTACTATAGAAGCAAATGAATATTTCATGGATTAAAAGGAGTGCAAAATAAAACATTATTTTGTATTCCATAGGTTAATTGTTTGTGAATTTAAGGGATTGAGTCATTGATTGTATATGGCTACATATATATACAATTAAAATGGACGGAGTGCTAAAAATGTGGAGTAAGCAGCCACCTTGGGTTGTGCTGTAAGCAACTTGCTTGGCTGTGGAGTTGTCCTTCTTAGGGAATTCTGTTTCATATACAAGTAAGACGTGCCAGTTCACTAGCTGGTTCCTGCGGAATAACAAGTCCTGTGGAGTGCAAAAAATGCGAAGTGAACAGCCGCCTTGGGTCAAGCTGTAAGCATCCGTTGGTAAGTGGATTCAGCCCTGCTTAAGTTATGATAGCGGCATATTTATTGTTGGCGACGCTGGGTTAAACACTAACAATGGAGAAATAAAAGTGCTTCGCATCTTTGCGACTATATTGTGTACTCTTTTGTTATAAACATACTGGGAATAGAATAGCCAAACTAAAATGTGTAGATTTGAATGCTTTAACTTGCTATCGGTTGCGACAATGAAAAAACAAATTATTCTAATTATACTTATATCCTGTTTCACAAAAATAGGGCTTGCACAGGAACCTGATAATACAAAGCCCATGTATGGGAATATAGAAAAGGATGAAAAACTCAAAATTATTGATAATGAATTCATTGAAACTGTTACAAAACAATTTGGAACAAGGGATAGCGCAAGTAAAGTGTATGTAAGTTTGGGGTGGCGGTACTTAATTACTAATAATAAAACCGCTTCTATTAAAAGATTTAATCAAGCCTGGCTGTTAAATCCAAGCAATTGTGATGTTTACTATGGTTTTTATGCTTTGGAGAACTTGGAGAATAATGAAAGTGAGGCGAATAAATACTTTGTAATGGGGCAAAAATATGATAAAGGAAATATACGTGCTTTAAAGGCTATAGATGTTTTAGCAACAATATATGCTCAACAAAAACAAAACAAAAAAGTATATGAAATGTGCTTTAAAATGATTGAATTAGATAGTAATTTTCTTGAATCGTACCGAACCCTAGGATATTATTATGCCATGGATAATGATACTGCTAATGCTATAAAATACTATAATATGGCAATTTCAAAGAATCCCAATGATACATTTACTATTATAAATAGGGGTTGTTATTATCAATCGCAAAAGCAATATGAAAATGCTTTAAAAGATTTTGAAAGAACTATTTCTATGAATAAGGATTATTTGCAAGGGTATTCAAATCGTGGATTGTTACAATTTGAGCAAGGAAATTATGATTTAGCAATTAAAGATTTTGAGTTTGTTTTAAACAAAACGCATGACAACGAAAAAGGCTATTATTATCGCATGATTGGACTCTCAACCATAAAATTGGGCAATAAAGAAGGAGGTTGTGAATACCTAAAATTGGCAAAAAAATACGGAGATTATTTCTTAGGGAATGACAGTTTGAAGCAATTAATAAAAGAAAACTGTAAATAGTGAATAATAACAGTTTATAACTCCCGTATTGAAATACGCTTATAAAAAATCATATAAACAGGAACTATAAAGAGAAAAGGCAAAAAAGCAGCTTCGATTACGAATTTGTTGCTTTAATAAAGCCCGCAACTATACTTTCTTTTTCTTATTTACTTTGTAAAACAGTAACTGACCAATGCAAATGATTAGCACAGAGAATAAAGTGCTGAAAAATATACGGGTAATGGTAGAGAAAAACTGATGTATGCTAAATGATTCTAAAAAGAATAGAATAAAATGGTGTATAAATACCAATACCAAGGCATATACCAAGAAACCAACAAGGCCTTTGCTGCTTATGCTTGGTTCTATGTTAGTTTCCTGATCGTCTTTATTGGTACTGAAAATAATATAAAAACGCCTTAGATAACCCATAAATACCGTGGCAGCTATATGTGGGCCTGGCATACTGCTAAAAGTATCCATTGCCATGCCTAGCAAAAAACTAATAATTACCACCAGCCAAGGCTTGGTATTATAGGGTAGGCTAAGTATGAAAACGATATAAATATATGGATTCACATAGGTTGTTAAATCTATGTTATTGATGATTACTACTTGAAAAAAAATCAATAGCAAGAACCGAAGCAGATAATTGAAAAAATCTAAGATCATTTTTTCTCTTCCCCTTCTTCCTTTAAGGCTTTTATTTCCGCATCCAACTGTTGTTCCTTTAGCAAGTTTCGCACTACATACACATTCCTAAGCCTGCTAAAGGGAGTATGCAAAACAATGGTAATATCGTACGAGCTTTTTTCTGGGTTGCGGTCTATCTTTACTATTTTTCCTATGGCAATATCTTCTGGGTAGGAGGGAGATTGAGCCGTTGATACAATTTCATCGCCTACGGTAACTGGCACATAATTATTTACTTTGCTCAGTTGTGCCAATAAAGCATTGTCTCCATCCCATGATACGGATCCAATATCGCCTGTTTTCTTTACTTTAGCTCCTGTACTACTTTTTGCATTTAATACAGATTGCACTAAGCTATAATAAGGCGTTACCTGCCAAACAATACCCACAATACCATTTGGACAAATAACACCATCAAACCTTTTTACACCATGCAAAGAACCTTTATCAATGGTTATATAATTGTTTTTTTTGCTAATGGAGTTGTTTACTACTAAAGCTGGTATGTACTCGTATTGTTGTTTGTACATGGTATCGTTTACGGTAGTTGCTGTAAAACCATTTTGGTAAAACGATTGCAGCAATTGGGAGCGTAAGCGTGCATTTTCCGACTGTAAACTATCGTTTTGTGTTTTTAAGTTAAAGTAGCCCGTAGTGCTATTAATGGCATTGTAAATGGCAGAACTAGTGCTGGCAGTATAATTTAAAAAGCTAGCTTGTTGGTAATTATTGAACCTAAAAAGCACTACCAAAGCAAATATTTCAAACGCTAAAAACAGAAAAAACACATAATATTTATAAAAGAAAAACAGCAGATTTTTCATTGATATATACGCTTAGCAGATTTTGCTTTTAATGGATTTTTATGGATTCAATTGTTAATGACTTCACCTTCACTAGCTGCTTAAGTCATTAAGAACTTATAGCTCTTTAAGTTTTTAAGTGCCATTCCCGTTCCTCTTACTACTGCTCTTAATGGATCTTCTGCCACATGAACAGGTAGTTTTGTTTTGGCAGATATGCGTTTATCTAAACCTCTTAGCAAAGCACCTCCTCCAGTTAAGTATAAACCAGTAGAATAAATATCGGCTGATAATTCTGGTGGGGTTAATTCAAGTGCACGCAAAATAGCTTCTTCAATTTTTGAAATAGATTTATCCAATGCGGCAGCTATTTCTGAATAAGTTACACTGATTTGTTTTGGAATACCTGTCATTAAATCGCGGCCATTTACGGCATAGTCTTGCGGTGGATTTTCTAATTCGCCCAATGCAGAACCTACTTCTATTTTTATTCTTTCCGCAGTTCGCTCACCCACCAAAAGGTTATGTTGCCTGCGCATATAGTCTAAAATATCGTCTGTAAACTCATCTCCAGCCACTCTTATTGATTGGTCGCATACAATACCTGCCAAAGCTATTACTGCAATTTCGGTTGTTCCACCCCCTATATCAATAATCATATTGCCCATAGGCTCAAATACATCTATACCAATTCCAATAGCTGCTGCCATTGGTTCATGTATTAAATACACCTCTTTGGAGCCAGCTCTTTCTGCGCTGTCTTTTACTGCACGTTTTTCAACCTCAGTTATGCCAGAAGGAATACAAATAACCATTCTTTGCTGTGGCTTTATCAATTTATTGGTTTGGGGAATCATGCCTATCAATCCCCTAATCATGTGTTCCGCTGCTTGAAAATCAGCAATTACACCATCTTTTAAAGGACGAATGGTTTTGATATCCTCATGCACTTTTCCATGCATTTGTTGCGCTTGGCTACCTACAGCTATTACATTCCCATTCCTTCTATTGATAGCTATTATTGACGGTTCGTCAACCACAACCTGATCTTTGTGTATGATTAAGGTATTTGCGGTACCTAAATCAATGGCTAAATCTTGTGTTAAAAAACTAAGTATCCCCATGTAATTTGCCTACTGTTAAGTATTTGTTATTTTAATAAAACCGTTGCAATTTAATGTAATTAGCAGCAATCTTTTTGCCTTTCTTACGTATGTTCATAAATAATTTATCACATGCTTTTCAACATATTTATTTATTGAACACAGTGTTTTTTGATAAACCTTTTCTATACCCCTTTTTAGTATATTACCCTAAAGCGGATAGTTCCTTCAATCTTTTTTAACTGCTCTATTACGCTTGCTGAATACTCTTTGGAAACGTCAGTAATGACATAACCAATGGTTTCATTGGTTTTTAAGTATTGGCCAGTAATATTGATTCTGTTATTGGCCAATAGTGCATTTATTTTGGCCAATAAACCAGGCTTATTTTGGTGGATATGAATAAAACGGTGAGCGCCATGCAAAGGCGGGAGCTGTATTTCTGGAAAATTTAAACTTTTACCAATATTTCCGTTGTTGATGTACTCAATGGCTTTTTCGGTAATAAAATGGGCAATGTGTTGTTGGGTTTCTTGGGTGGTGTTACGCTTGTTAAAAGTACTTATTACTTGTTCATTGGGTTTTATTTGGTTATAAACTTCTAAGCTATTGCAATCTATGGCAAAACCGCCCATTTTTTTATTTTTAATGAGCGTAAGAATAGTGCTAATATTAACGGAATCGTCATAACTAAGGTTTATGAGCATAGCCTTGCTATGCAGGGCTTTAAGCTCTTTGTCGCCTAAAATAGCACCTTCGTTTTTACTATTCATGAGCACTACAAAATCGCTCTTTTTTACTACATCAAACGGAGTTTTGTAAGCGATGGCATTTCCCATGGCTGCTCTGTCTCTTTTGTCGTAATAAAGCACATCCATCCCTAAGTTTTGTGCCAATACACCTAATAGACTGCCCGCATTTCCATAACCAATTATACCTAGCTTTTTGCCTTTTACTTCCGCTTGGGTTTGGCGGGCAAGCTCAAATATAAAGCCTAAGGCCAGTTCCACTGCACTGCGTGTATTGGCAAATGGCGAATGAAAAACAGGCACACCCATTAATTGGGCTGTTTGCTCATTGAACTGCTGGTTTTGTGTACCCCAAATGCTCGCACACAACAGTTTTTCGCATATACTTAAATCTATATTTCGCTGAATAGATGACACGATGATGGAAGCTTGCTTTAGTTCCTTTGTGGCTTGTGCAGTGTATTGTTCAAATTGCTGCACCTGATAACCCTCTAATTTAAATAAGGCTGCTGCCTTAAAAGTTTCTTTGCCTAGTAACACTACTTTTATTCTGCTTTTTGGGTATGAAAGTGCCATGGGCAAATTCATTTTGTATAATATTTCATCTAGGCTAGGGGCTATATAATCAGCATTTTGTAGTACGTTGGAACGGGCTATATTTTCGGTAAAGGCAAAAAAGAAATGGGCTTGTCCACTGGCTCTCATTTCATAGTCAGTGTAGCCATCGCCTATGGTGTATATTTCTCCTTTTAGTTTTAGCTGTTTCAGCAGCTTTACTTTTCCTGTTTGCTGGGCAAGTGGGTTTTCTTCGTCTGCGCCTATTATATTGTTTTTCTTATCAAAGGTAAAAGTATTGGCATATATGCAGTCTTCGTTTATATGAAAACTCTTTACTACTGGAGCAATAAACTCTTTAAAACCGCCCGATACTATTAAAATGCGCCCTTGGTATTCTTTAAAAAAAGCTTTGTTGCGAGCAAATGAAGGCGATATTTTTTTCCTTAATTTGTTCACCAACATATTGATATGGTATTTTTTACCTGCCAATAAAGCAATGCGGGCTTTCAAAGACTTATCAAAGGGCATTTTCCCTTCCATAGCCAAATCTGTTAAGTGTTTTATTTGGGCTATAATAGCGTCCTTCTCAGGATCGTTTTTGAGGCTAATAGCCGCTAATTCCTCCATGGCCTCTACTTGCGTAAAGGTGCTATCAAAGTCTATAATGAACCAAGGTTTTTGCATGTAGTATAAATAATGCTACAATAATAAAACTTATCGCTTTCAATAAGCACACTTATCTTTAAACAATATAAAGTAAATGACTGCTGCTAAAGGATAAATAAACTGGAAGAGAGAAAATTAAGGAGTAAAATTAAACTCCGTTTTTAGCTGATTCAGCGTTTTATTGAGTTTGTTTACATCCATGGTAATTTTGGTAAGAGGTCTATTGTTGGCGCTATTTTGCGGTTGTATTACTATTTTCTCTGCTACCTCCATGCCCTTTATTATTTTACCAAAAACGGTGTATTTGCCATCTAAATTAGGAGTACCCGTCTTGTTTACTACTATATAAAACTGCGAACCATTAGAAGCCTTTGCAGGATTCTCTGTTCTGGCTGCTCCTACAGCACCATACACATGTTTTAGTTTTGCACTGTCTATTTCAGCAGGTATGGTATAATTAGGCCCTCCAGTACCATCATTACTGGGATCATTGTCTTTTGAGTTAGGATCTCCACCTTGAATAACAAAATTTTTTACGCAACGGTGAAATGAAGAACTATCTAAATAGTTAGAATCAGCCAAACTCAAATGATTGGCTCTATGCAAGGGCGTTTCTTTGTACAGCCACATATACATATTGCCAAATTGGGTTTTAATTTCCAAAATTTGTTCTATGGCAGAAGTATCTGTAGGCACAATAACCGAGTTACTAACAGGTTTAGTTTCTTCCTTACTGCAAGCAGCAAAAGTAAAGAACAAAAGTACAAGGGCTAAAATTTTTGTATATTTCATAAAACGAATATAATAACATGTTTAAAAAAACCATGTTTTTCCTATCCATAGCCAAATAAGACACTTAACAGATTTGGCTATGGATAGGAAAAACATGGTTTTTTTAAACATGTTATTATATTCGTTTTATGAAATATACAAAAATTTTAGCCCTTGTACTTTTGTTCTTTACTTTTGCTGCTTGCAGTAAGGAAGAAACTA
>JANMIV010000270.1:0-1719 GCA_031375995.1 Bacteroidota bacterium | reverse complement strand
AGAAAAAAGTTTAAAGGAAAAAGAGGGCTTAGAGGGCGAAGACATTGATAATGTAAAGAAGTTAAGGTTACTTTATGAAGGCAATGATCTTACTTCTAGGGTTTTGAAAGAGGCCGAAAAGTTAGAAGGCTCTGTGCGTGGTACGGGAGTGCATGCCGCTGGATTGATTATAGCTCCCTGCGATTTAACAGATTTAATTCCTGTAGCGGTAGCCAAAGATTCAGATTTATTGGTAACTCAATTTGAGGGTAAGATTATTGAAGATGCGGGTGTTATCAAAATGGATTTTTTAGGCTTAAAGAATTTAACCATTTTAAAGAATGCGCTTCGTTTTATCAAAGAAAATCATGGAGTAGAAATCTCTTTGGATGATATTCCATTGGATGATCAAAAAACGTATGAAACTATATTTCAAAAAGGAGATACCAATGGTATTTTTCAGTTTGAGAGTGCTGGTATGCAAAAGCATTTAAAAGATTTGAAACCAGATAAGTTTGATGACCTTGTAGCTATGAATGCTCTTTACAGGCCTGGGCCAATTGCTTATATTCCAACTTATATTAGCAGGAAGCATGGTATAGAAAAGATTGAATACGATTTGCCAGAAATGCAGGAATATTTGGAACCTACTTATGGGGTAACAGTGTTTCAAGAGCAGGTGATGTTGCTGTCTCAGAAAATTGGCAATTTTACCAAAGGTGATGCCGATACTTTGCGCAAGGCAATGGGTAAGAAAGATAGGAAAACACTCGATAAGATGAAGGGTAAATTTGTGGAAGGTGCTACCGCAAATGGACATCCAGCCGAAGTTTTAGAGAAAATTTGGAAAGACTGGGAAGCATTTGCACAATATGCTTTTAATAAATCACATTCTGTTTGCTATGCTTATGTTGCTTTTCATACGGCTTACCTAAAAACGCATTATCCAGAGGAGTTTATGGCAGCCACCCTCGATAATGCTTCTGGTGATATTGACCAAATATCTTTCTTTATGGAAGAATGTAGGCGTATGGGCTTAAATATATTTGGCCCTGATGTAAATAAATCGGAGGTAACTTTTTCCGTTAATAAGCAAGGCGAATTGCGTTTTGGTTTGGGCGCAATAAAAGGGGTAGGCGAGGCTGCAGTAGAAGAAATTATTGCGGAAAGAAAAAAAAGCGGCTTATATAAAAGTGTGTTTGATTTAACCAAACGTGTGAATTTAAGAGCAGTAAATAAAAAAACATTGGAAGGTTTGGCTTATGGTGGTGCTTTTGATTGCTTTGAGGGCACCCATAGAGCACAATATTTTTCTTTGGTTGATGAATCTAATATTATAGAAAAGGCTATTCGTTTTGGCAATATTGCTCAAACAAATGAGAGCAATAACCAACAAAGCTTATTTGGTGGTGGTGTTTCCGTTAGTTTGCCCGAGCCCACTATACCGCCTGCTGAAACATGGAGTTTAATGGAACAGCTGAAAAAGGAAAAGGAGGTGATAGGTATTTATTTATCAGGCCATCCTTTAGATCCCTTTAAGTTGGAATTAGAGAAACTATCAACGCATCCATTAAATGAACTAAAAGACTTAAAACCATTGAAAGGTATAAGTGAAATAAAGATTATTGGAGTTGTAGCTTCTGTTAATCATAGAGTTAGTAAAGCAGGTAAGCCTTTTGGTAGTTTTATTCTCGAGGATTTTAATGGTATGATAGAGATACCTCTATTTGGCGATAATTA
>JANMIV010000170.1:0-5610 GCA_031375995.1 Bacteroidota bacterium | reverse complement strand
CCTCTGCCTGGGTAATAGGCACTTGACCAAAGCGCGTCAACTCCACAAGTATCTTATTAGAATCAAAAGGTAGCACATATATAAATTGAGTCCAACTTTGCTGCTCTACTCCGAAGTCCATTAAGTCTATACAACCAGCATCTGGTATTTGTATTTCGGTATCAACAATAAAACCTATGAAGGATTGCAGTAAGTGTGCTTCATTATTTTGAGGTGGCAAGTATTGAGGCGGACGGCTATCAAATACCATATTTGTTTTCCAAATATCTCCATCACTAGTTTTTACCTCAACTCCATTTTCTATGGGTTCTATTGTTAGCACAGATGCCTGAATGCGCTTTATGTCATACGTAGAAATAATGCGTTGCAATTCACTATATAAATCGGAGCTAGATATGTGAAAATACCTCATAGGAAATAGTGACTCGGATTTGTTTAAGTTTACACTCGCTTTTTCCCATTGGTAGCTAATTAAGTGCCTACATTCCAAAGCTATCTTTTCATTTGGATTGCTCCAAAAACAGTAAGTCTTATCGTTAGTAGATTTTGAATCGGGGTCAAGTACAACAATATTTTTATCTTGCAAAAGACCGCGCTGCTCCATACTCATTAATACCAATGTAGCAGAGGCTCCTGCTCCTGCAAACAAATAGTCAATTGTGGGAAATTGGGTTTGATTGGACACTTCAGCGGTATTAAACAAAAAAGGGGATTCTTTCTTACTAAAAGACCCCCTTTTTTAGTTTATAGTAAAATTTTAGTCTTCGTTTCTACTCAATACATAGATTACTAAACCAAATCCAATTTTATTGATAGCATCAGCAATATTATATACAATATCCATAGCGTGTGATGCAGCGGCTTGATCTGAAACTAATTGCAACCCAAACAAACCACCTGGAGTACCTAGAATATAACCCAAAGGATAAATAGCCCAACCTACCAAAACAAACCAAGCTAATACGCGGGTTGCTTTTGCCACTTGCGGGCCAGCAGTTTGAGCCAAAGTAGCTACTTCGCCAAACCAAACTAAGTACGCAATATAAAAATATGCAGCACCAGAAATTACTCCCCACAATACACTATTACCTCTGTCAATTGTTTCTCCGAAGTAACCAGTTACTAACATCACAAGTGAAGCAGCAATTAGTTTCCAAAGTAATGAAATTTTAGCTCCTGCTTTTTTGGTAATGAGGTAAAACTCCACACACATCAAAGGCACTGTTAGAATCCAATCAACATATCTAAAGAATGTTGGTGAATCGCCTGTTGCCAGATTGTAACCTCTCATGTAGTAGTAATGAACTGCTGCAATGAAAGTAATTAATCCGGATACCAAAACGGATGTTCTCCACTTTTGAGAAGTGTTACCTAACTCAAAAAAGAAAAAAACTGATGCGGCCATCATGGCCATTGTTCCGATAAAAAACGTGAACGCCACGTAATTATCGATTGCAATTTTTAAATGCTCCATATTTTATAATAAGATTTTGTTTTTGCCCTACTCTTAAGGATTTTCAGGTACTCCCCGTTTTTTTAATTGGTATCTGGATTCCAAGTAAATTTACAACACCGTTAAATAAAAATAGTTACCAAAAAGTCTTTATCAATCCTATTTAAATATTTAAATAATTGATTATTAGTAAATTATTTTTCTTGTGAATGTTTATAATTGGAAAGTTGAACAAAAAAACGAGCCAAAACTTGTTAAATTTTATAGTGGTTAAACTACAAAAATCACAATAGTTTCTTGCACATATATGCGCGGCTAAACAAAAAAATAGAATTCATCATTTACTCCATGAACAAAAATCAATAAGCAGGTTTCATTTAAAAATAGAGGTTTATGCTTATGGCTTTTTTCTTCGCTTTTATCGTTTGTCTTATAATACCCATATTTGGTGGGCTATTTATACAATAAGAAGAAAATGTAGGATGTCTTTCTGATTTAGCAAAAGTAGATTTTTTCATTTTGCTACTAACGGTATATAAAAAAATTCTGCATCTGCTTAGTGATTTGTTGAATACGTATATTATAAAAAACGCAGCATTATTATTGGTTATATCCTTTTGGGCTTACCTATTAATATCTCATGCAAAAGAAAAATCATTTTGCTTAGTTACATTAACCATTGGTAAAACAAATACTTTGTTTAGCTAATCTGGATAATGGACTATTTTAAATTTATATGGTTACTCAACTAATTAATTTTAGACAAGGATTTTCGATGTAAAAACTTAGTTAATAGTTTTTAAAAGAAACATTACGAATTACTGCCTGCAAAAAAATAAATGCCCATTTTGGAGTGCCTATTGCACTTTTAAAAGCCCAAGCAGTTGGTGTTACTGAATACATTTATTTACAACCATGCAGAATAAGTTCGTATAAACTAAGAAAAATCTAGGCCGTTCTTTGTTTCCTATTCAGTTCTCTTAGTAAATAAAAACAAATATCAGTTTCTACTTTTTTTATCGTTTTTTGTGATAGCAATGGCAAAAGCTAGTCCAAAAATAAGGGTGATTAGTCCCGCAAAATAAGGTATAATATCAGTCATTTTTCTTTTGATTAATTAGTTTGAGATAAATACCAAAAGCTAGAATTGAAGGGACCCATATTCCTATAAAAGTACCGTCCGCTTTCTCGCCTTGGAAATAAAGAATTTCAGAAAAAATCAATGATAAAAATGCAGCAACGAATAAAAGTTTGTCTGCCGTTGTAAATTTCTTGAACATATATTGGATTTATTAATATGTAACAATACTGCTTTTATTGACACTTCCTTTCATTATAGTAAAAGTCATATATATTTATTTAGCAGTTATGCCTGCTTATATTTTTAATATACTAATCGTACACCACTGCTTGGATAATAACTACCTGCGCTTGTTTGGTTCTGCCAAAACTTATTTTGCCCAATAAAAACCAAAAACATTCCTATATGTTTGTAAGCTAAACATGGAAACAGAATATGTAATTTTGGTTGATGAAAACGACCAAGAAATAGGGCTGATGGAAAAGCAAGAGGCACATGAAAAGGCCGTATTGCATAGGGCATTTTCTATTTTTATCTTTAACCAGCATAATGAATTGCTTTTACAACAGCGTGCACTTGGCAAATACCACAGTGCTGGACTTTGGACCAATACCTGTTGCAGCCATCCACGGGTAGGTGAAAGTATAGAACAGGCCGCTCACCGCAGGCTGCAAGAAGAAATGGGATTTGATTGTGACTTACAAATAAAAACAAGTTTTATGTACAAAGCCGCTTTTCAAAATGGCTTAACTGAACATGAATTTGACCATATACTGGTAGGCGAATATAATAACGATATACACATAAATACAGAAGAGGTAGCCGCTTACAAATGGGTAGATATAGAGTGGCTAAAGTTAGATTTAAAGCAAAATCCCCACCAATATACCGCTTGGTTCTCCATTATAGCCGAAAAATTTTGGGAAAAAGTACAAAGTTAATTCCCCCGATAGCCCTCATTTTTTATCCCTTTTAAGTCAAATTACTGATAGCAAGTCTGATTTTTTTAGCGCAAAACAAATTAAACACTTCATAATCAGGCTTATTTTGTGGCTTTACATTGGTTTTATTCATTAAAAAAAGAGAATAGTTCCAAAGTTACGTTAAACCATAACATTACATTCCTAAAAACATGCTTTTCCATTCCAACATTTTGCTTATTTTCGTCCGCTTTTGCTAAAAACACTGCATGTCTAACAAAAACAAAATAGATAACCAAAAATTACCCCAACATATTGCCATTATAATGGATGGAAACGGCCGTTGGGCAAAGGGTTTTGGTAAGTTCAGAATTTTTGGACATCAAAATGGCGTAACAGCCGTACGTGAAAGTACAGAAGCAGCAGCCGAGCTTGGTATAAAATTCCTAACGCTTTATGCCTTTAGTACCGAAAATTGGAATAGACCCAAAACAGAAGTAATTGCATTGATGGAGTTATTGGTAAATACCATTAAAAAGGAAACGGAAACTTTGCAAAAAAACAATATCCGTTTGGTATCCATAGGCAATATGCTTGATTTGCCTGAGAAGTGTCAAAAACAATTATCAGAAACCATAGAAGCAACCAAAACCAATACAGGGCTTACCTTGATATTGGCACTCAGTTATAGTGCTAAATGGGATATGGTACAAGCAATAAAACAAATAGCAGAAAAGGTAAAAAATGAAGGCTTAGCCATACAAGATATTAATGACCAACTGATTGATGCCCATTTATCAACCAGTGGAATGCCGCACCCCGATTTAATGATAAGAACTAGCGGGGAGCAGCGCATTAGCAATTTTTTATTATGGGAATTGGCCTATGCTGAATTGTATTTTACCGAAAAGCTATGGCCCGATTTTAACAAAGAAGATTTTTACCAAGCCATCATAGATTTTCAAAACCGCGAAAGAAGATTCGGAAAAACCTCAGAACAAATTAGTAACTAAAAGCATCATTTTTCGTAGTACACCCATGACAAAGACACTTGCAATTATTGCAACCCTCTATTTAACTCTTATATGCAGTACCCTGCTTGCCCAGTCAGATAGCAGTAATAAATATGCCGTAATAGATTACAATGCCGCAAAAACATATATAGTTGCTGGTTTTGAAATAATAGGCACCAGCTATTATGACAAAGCAGTTATTCAGGTTATTTCGGGTATTTCATTGGGGCAAAAAGTAAAAATACCTTCTGACGATATTACCAAAGCCATCAATACCCTTTGGAAACAAAAGCTTTTTGATGACGTAAAAATGAAGATTCAAAAAATTGAGGATGATAGAATATGGCTGACTTTGGTGCTTAAAGAAAAACCCCGTTTATCAACCTTTAGTATTGCGGGTATTAGAAAAGGGAAGGCAGAAGATTTAAGTGATGAACTAACCATAAAGTCTGGTCAGATAATAAACGATAATTTATTGGTTACACTTGAACGCGAAATAAAGAAGTTTTACAGCGATAAAGGCCGCTCAGATACCAAAGTAAAATTTGAAATGGTGGATTACAATCCAGTTAAAAACACCAATAAATTAAAAATATTTGTTACTCCAGGCCCTAAAATAAAAATTGATGAAATTATGTTTGTTGGCAATAAGGCGCTTACAGAAAGGCAATTAAGAGCCCAAATGAAAGAAACCAAGCGCAAGCGAAGGTTATTTGCCAAATCGAAATTTATTGATGACAACTATACGGATGACAAACAAAAAATTATAGAAAAATACTTGAGTTTGGGTTATAGAGACGTGCAAATAGTTTCCGATTCTGTTTGGAGAGGAAAAGACCAAAACGTAAATATAAAAATAAATATATCAGAAGGATCCAAATACTACTTTAGAAATATAAAATTCATCGGTAATGCTAAGTACAAAGACGAGGAATTGAACCGAATACTTAATATAAAGCGAGGCGATATTTATGACCAAACATTGCTAGACCAAAGGTTAAACATGAGCCAGCAAGGGCTAGACATAAGCACCCTTTACATGGATGATGGATACCTCTTTTTTAGAGTAGAACCAGTAGAGGTATTGATAGAAAACGATAGTATAGACTTGGAAATAAGGATAAGTGAAGGTGAACAAGCCCG
>JANMIV010000160.1:0-3832 GCA_031375995.1 Bacteroidota bacterium | reverse complement strand
ATTTGATTGATAAGGGTTTTATAATCTGTGCTTGATGGCAAGAGGTTTTTATCATAAGTAGTTGTTTTGTGAGCAACTAAGAAAAAGAAAATACTTTCCAATTTGTATTTATGCAGTTGTTCAAATATAAAAGCATAGCTATCGTAAGGGTCTAGCTTATTCTTATCAAATTGACTTTGTAGTGCTTTTAAGTCAAAGCGAAACAAACTTCCAAGTGCTTTTTTGTAAAACTGGAATGGAGTAAGTCCTTTGTATTTATAAGCAAAGTCCACATCAAAAGTATGTAATGCCCTGTACTCTGAAGCTATCACTTTTATTTCACTGAAATAAGCTTCCATAATTTCACCCAATTCTTGTGCCCAAATATCAACCAATGGAATGGTTAAAAAATGGTTTTGGAAAGCCAAACTATGTGTTGCTTTAAATCTGTTGTGTACATCAAAAGTCTCTGTTATATACTCCTCATAGCGGCTCAATAGGTAAAAACTGGCTGCAAACATATCAAATGGCAATGCTTGCTTGGGTGCTTCTACAAATTTGGTATTGTCTAGTTTTACATCAAAAAAGAGGTACTTATAGCGACTATCCAGTTGTACATCAATTACCTGTTTTCTTATATTTTCCTCATACAATAGAGGAATAGCAGGTATATTTAAGCAGCCTTCCATTAATACGGCCGAGTAGTTAATTTTACGCATATGCGATTTGGTAAAATATGCCAAGTTATCGGTGAGGGTATAGCTTATGGATAGCCTATTTTTCAATACCTCATTCAAAATATAATTTAATCTAGTTGACTGACTGTCAGCAACAAAAATAAGTACCATGTTGCAATATATTTAATTATGTAAACTTTTGAATGAAAGGATATAGTTTATTGATATGCTTGTTTTTGATATATCTTTGTCAACCCATGAAAAAAGCGAAGGCGTACGATAAAGACATATTTTGTTTGGAAGGCGATTGGAATACTAATTTGTTAAAACAAAATTCTGTAAAGGCAGCACTCGACTTTTTAAAGGAGAATAGAGATATAGACCATATTCATCGGCATTGCGGAACGCGCGAAAATCTGGCTTACTACCTACAGCAATGGCAATTAAAGCGTTATGCTAAATACAGTATAGGCTATTTTGCATTCCATGGCAAACCAGGTAGTATTTTAATTGGTAAAGACCTAATTAGTTTAGAGGAGTTGGCCAATATGTTGGGCGATTCCTGTAAAAATAAAATTATACATTTTGGCTCCTGCCATGTAATGAACACGGATAAAAGACTCATAAAAAAGTTTTTACGCAAAACCAATGCTTTATGTGTATGTGGTTTTAGAAAAGAAATTAAGTTTATTGAAGGTTCCGCATTCGATATACTCTTATTGGATTTATTCCAAGAGTTTTTGGATGTAAGCAGAGTAGATGCATACGTAAAGAGTAACTATAAAACATTTGCTCAGAAACTAGATTTTACTTTAATTCATCTATAAACAGGCAATGGGTAACATTTTGCTCGTATAAAACGTATGGAGATTTAAAGGGCTTTGGCATGTATGCGTAACATATTCTTTTTCATATTCATTTTAGCTACTAGTATAAGCGCATCTTTTGCCCAAAAGGTGAAAATGCTGAAAGGGTTTGTAAAAAACAAAGAAATGCAAACACTTTCCTTTGCCATTATTTACAATGCAAATACTAAACAAACATTTTCTGCTAATGAGTTTGGAGCTTTTGTTATTTATGTAAAAATAAATGACACATTGGTTATTTCACGCCTATCCTATAAAACAGACACCGTAGTTATAACAAAAGATTACTATTATGAAATAAAACCATTTGCTATTTTTTTAAAACGCAATGATATTAACCTAAAAGATGTAAAAGTAAACTATAGGCATCGATACGATTCTATGGCAAAAGCAATGGCAGAATTGATGAAGCATGATACCTTACTAAATAACCATGAGCGCAGAGAAAATATTAAAGAAATGGCTAAGCCCAAACTTATTTCAACTGGAGGTATTGGCGTAGAAGGACTTATTTATAAAGCGTGGTACAAATATTCTACAGAAGGCAAAAACAATGAAAAGCTATTGAAAATGGTAGAATTATATAATCAATCGGTATTACTTGACGATAAATTAAGTATTGCCTTTATTATGAAAGTAACAGGTGTTGATGAAAAAAAAGCCAATTACATAAAATTGTATTGTGCAAAAGCAAAACTATTAAAAAAAGCTAATTACAATGACTATGATTTGCTCATAGCTTTAAAAGAATGCGCATTGGAGTAAGAGCTTCTTATTCTATTTTTAGTGCTAAATCTTCTACTATTTTGTTTTGCATTACATGGCTTTTTACTATTTCTTCCACCCTGTCTGGGGTAACATGCAAATAATAAGTTCCTTCAGGATAAATAACCAAAGCGGGGCCATTTTTACATTCGTCTAAACAACCAGCACGTTGCGCTCTCACTTTGCCTTGTAAGCCATTTTCTTTGAGTACTTCTCTAAATTTTTCTACCAGTTCCATGCCTCTCCCTTCTCCACAGCAAACTTTTCCTTCGGCTTTTTGGTTTGCACAAATAAATATATGTTTTTCGTATTTCATGTTTTTAGTTTATTTATTGATTTTTGATTTAATGATTTGGAGATTTTGCCTATAGGAAGTGTTTTTCAAAACGCTGGCGAAATTATCAATACTTAGTGTTGCTCTAAATTAAATCTTCGTTAAGCCAGTTGCTAGAAGCCAGGAGCTCTATAAATTACAACAGTTTCTCATTATCCAAGTGCCTAGTAGCATCTCGTTTGGTTTTTTTAGTCATATTTTTTTCAAAGGCTTCCGTTAAATCCACACCCGTTTGATTGGCTAAGCAAATTAAAACCCACAATACATCAGCCATTTCATCACCAAGCTCTTTATCTTGTTCGTTGTTTTTAAAGCTTTGCTCTCCATATTTACGAGCCATAATGCGGGCTAATTCACCCACTTCTTCCATTAGAATGGCGGTATTGGTTAGTTCATTAAAGTACCTTACACCAATGGTTTTTATCCAGTCATCTACCTGTTTTTGGGCTTCGCTTATTTGCATGTTTTTGGGTTGAATTAGCGAGGCAAATTTACAATATAAAATAGGTTTATATCTAGTTTAATTTATGTCAGGGCAAAACTTTATTTGTTCCTTTAATTATAATTTGTTTATTTCTTGCCAAAAATATAATAATGGATAAATCAAGTTCAAGTCAAAAATCGCAACTGTACACCTTGATAACGGTGTTTTTTTTCTGGGGTTTTGTTGCAGCCTCCAACGGAATTTTTATTCCTTTCTGTAAAAGCCATTTCCAACTTAGTCAATTTCAGTCGCAATTGATTGATTTTACCTTTTATGGAGGGTATTTTATCGGATCTATTTTACTTTTTGTTTTATCGCAAGTAGTTAAGGTAGATATTCTAAATAGAATAGGTTACAAAAAGGGTATTATTTATGGTTTGCTTATTTCTGTGGTGGGAGCATTGGCCATTATTCCATCAGTTAATGTGGGTTCGTTTCCGTTTATATTGGGTTCGTTTTTTATAGTAGCTTTGGGTTTTAGTTTACAACAAACTTCTGCGCAGCCATTTGTAGTAGCCTTAGGAAGTCCAGAAACAGGTGCACACAGGCTTAATTTGGCAGGAGGTATTAATTCTCTTGGTACTACTTTAGGGCCAATTGTAGTGGGTATCGTTTTATTCGGTTCCATGGGAAGTCAAACCGAGGTTTCTATTACTTCTATCAACTCTTTGTATCTTATTTTGGCAGGTGTTTTTGCTGCAGTGGCTTTGTTCTTTTCATTTGTAAA
>JANMIV010000135.1:0-3906 GCA_031375995.1 Bacteroidota bacterium | reverse complement strand
GATGGAAAACAGTTTTGAATTATACTATTTCAAAGAACAATCCAGATTGGTACTCTAGCATGGGGGCAACAGCAGAAGCAGTAGCCAATGAGTATGGTATAACGAGAGAAGAGCAAGATTTATTTGCATTCAACTCTCATCAAAAGGCTACGGAAGCTATTAAGAACGGATTGTTTAAGGAAGAAATTGTGCCTATTCATGTAAAAGAAGTGTATATGGATAGTGCAGGTAAAAGAAAAGAAAGAACGTTTACTGTAGATACGGATGAAGGCCCAAGGGCAGATACTAACTTAGCAGCATTGGCTAAACTTAAACCCGTTTTTTCGGCAAAAGGGAGTGTAACTGCTGGTAATTCATCCCAAACATCAGATGGGGCTTCGTTTGTTTTAGTGATGTCGGAAAAATTGGTGAATGAGTTGAATATTAAACCTATTGCACGTATGGTAAGTCATGCAGCTATTGGTGTAGAGCCACGTATTATGGGCATTGGGCCTGTAGAAGCAATTCCGTTGGCACTTAAAAAATCAGGTTTAAAGCTAAGTGATATAGAACAAATAGAATTGAATGAGGCTTTTGCTTCACAATCGTTGGCAGTTATTAAAACATTGGATTTAAATCCTGCAATTATAAACCCTAATGGGGGGGCAATAGCATTGGGGCATCCGCTTGGATGCAGTGGTACTAAACTAAGTGTACAGCTTTTTAATGAAATGCGTAGAAGGAAACAAAAATATGGAATGGTTTCAGCGTGCGTAGGTGGTGGACAGGGAGTAGCTGGAATTTTTGAATTGCTTTAAATAAATAATAAAATAAAAAATTATAAAATGGAAAGTACAACACAACAAAAACAAAGCATAAAGGGAGGCGAATTCTTAATAAAAGAAACCTTGGCTAATGAAATTTTTATTCCAGAGGAATGGAATGAAGAGCAACAAATGATTGCTCAAAGTTGTAAAGATTTTTTGGCAACAGAAGTATGGCCACATTTGGATAGAATTGATTCGCAAGAAGAGGGCTTAATGGAAAAACTATTAGGTAAGGCTGCAGATTTAGGTTTGCTGGGTTTAAATGTGCCTGAATCATTGGAGGGTTATGAAAAGGATTTTGTTACGGGTATGTTGGCAACAGAAACGGTAGGTGCTGGGCACTCTTTTGCAGTAGCATTTGCTGCGCATACTGGAATTGGAACGCAACCTATTTTATATTATGGAAATGAGGCGCAAAAGAAAAAATATATTCCTAATTTAGTAAATGGTACTTGGAAAGCTTGTTATTGTTTAACGGAGCCTGGTTCTGGTTCTGACGCAAATTCAGGAAGAACAAAAGCTACATTAAGCGAGGATGGTAAGCATTATATTATTAATGGACAAAAGATGTGGATTACCAATGGTGGTTTTGCTGAAATATTTGTGGTGTTTGCTAAAATTGATAATGATGAAAATTTAAGTGCTTTTATTGTAGAGAAATCATTTGGAGGAATAACCTTAAACCCTGAAGAACACAAAATGGGAATAAAGGGAAGTTCAACTAGACAGGTGTTTTTTACTGATTGTAAAGTACCGGTAGAGAATTTACTTTCAGAAAGAGGCAATGGATTTAAAATAGCGGTAAATATTTTAAATATGGGGCGTATAAAATTATGTGCAGCAGCACTAGGAGGTTCCAAGCAAACAGCATCACAATCAGTAAAATATGCCAATGAGCGTTTACAGTTTGGAAGAGCTATTTCAAAATATGGTGCCATTAAATACAAGTTGGCAGAGCAGGCAATTAGAATTTTTGCTTGTGAGTCTGCCTTATATAGAGCTACTCAAAACATTGAAGATGCCATTAAAGAGCTTGAAAATGGAGGTATGAGCCATGAAAAAGCTATTTTAAAAGGCGTAGAACAATTTGCACCTGAAGCGGCTATTTTAAAGGTAAATGGTTCGGAGGTGTTGGATTATGTAACGGATGAAGGGGTGCAAATATATGGCGGAATGGGATACTCTGCGGATGCGCCAATGGAAAGAGCATATAGGGATTCACGTATCAATAGGATTTTTGAGGGAACTAATGAGATAAACAGAATGCTTATTGTGGATATGATTCTGAAACGTGCCATGAAGGGAGAACTCAATTTAATGGAGCCATCCATGAAAATAATTCAAGAATTGATGAGTATTCCTGATTTTGGCGAAGCAGATGAATCATTATTTGCAGCAGAAAAAAAGTACATTGCTAATTTTAAGAAGTCGATATTAATGACTGCTGGAATGGCTGCGCAAAAACTGATGATGGATTTGGGTAAGGAGCAAGAAATATTGATGAATATAGCAGATATGTGTATTGATACTTATTTAGCTGAATCTTTGCAATTGAGGGTTGAAAAATTGGTGGGTATGAAAGGGGAGGAAGCCTGTAAAAACGAATTGGATATAATGCGTGTATTTATAACTGATGCGGCAGATAGAATAAACAAAAATGGCAAAGAAGCCATTAATGGATTTGCCGAAGGCGATGAACAACGCATGGTTTTATTGGGTTTGAAGAGATTTACTAAAACGGAAGCGTTTAATACTAAGAATGCCCGCAGAAACATTGCAGAAGCTTTAATTGCAGCAGATAAGTATTGTTTTTAAATAGGCGGCTAGCTTCTGGCAGCTGGCAAAATGGTTGAATATTGAAATGTAAAAAAAATAATATAAAAGCTGGCAGCCAGCAGCCAGCCGCTAGAAGCAAAAAACATGAACGAAGAATTATTAGCAGCAGCTGCCAAGGTAAAAACGCTTGAGGAAAGACCATCGAATGATGTGCTATTGAAGTTATATGCATTGTACAAGCAAAGTACGGAAGGAGACGTGAATACGGAGAAGCCTGCCATGTTTGACTTTGTAGGCGCAGCAAAGTACAATGCATGGGACGCAGTAAGGGGCGTTTCCAAGGAGGATGCCATTCAGCAATATGTAGATTTGGTAAACAGTTTATTTAAGTAGTAGCATGGATAAATTTGTTTTTGAAGCGAAAATAATGTGGAGCCAAGTGGATGCAAATATGCACTTAAGGCACTCTGCTTATGCTGATTTTGCTGCACAAGCGCGGATTGAAATTTTGGAAGCTTTGGGCTTTAACGCTGGTGTTTTTATAAAATTTAAAATAGGCCCTATTTTGTTTAGAGAGGAATTGATTTACCTAAAGGAATTAAGACCCAATGACAGTATTTATATTACTTGTGCCTTGACTAAATTAAATGCGGATGCTTCTCGTTGGTCGTTTAAGCAGGAAGTGTTTAGGAAAGATGGGGTAAAAGCGGCCATTATTAATGTGGATGGAGCATGGATTGATAAGGAAAAAAGAAAATTGACTGGCTTGAGTAAGGAGTTGGTTGATGCATTTAGTAAAGTGCCTAAGGATGAAAATTTTGAACAATTGTAAGGATGGAAGATAGCGCTAAGGTATTTGCAAGGAAGTTGAGCAGCCCATTGTTTTTTAAACTAATGCTTTGGTTTAAGTTGCCTTTAGCTGCCCTTACGGGTGTAAAATTGCTAAATGTAAGCAATGAAATGTGCCAAGTAGTTATAAAATACAAATGGCTTAATAAGAATCCGTTTAAAACGATGTATTGGGCCGTAATGGGAATGGCAGCCGAGCTTTGTTCTGGTTTGTTGGTAATGATGTATGCTTACAATCAAAAGCCTGGCATTGCTATGTACGTGGTGGCTTGTAGTGGTAAATTTGTAAAAACAGGTTTAGGCAAAATTACTTTTACCTGCACTGATGGCGAGCTAATAGCTAATACGGTAAAGGAGTGCATGGCTAATAAATCGGCAATTGCAATTGATTGTAAAACCAAAGCGCATAACGAAAAGGGAGAATTGGTGGCTGAGTTTATTTTTACTTGGAGTATAAAAGGAAGGTAATTAATAC
>JANMIV010000086.1:0-4769 GCA_031375995.1 Bacteroidota bacterium | reverse complement strand
GGAAAAGAGGATGATTTTGAATTTAAAATTTCCTCTATAGAAATGCTTCCAGAAGTGCGGGAAAAGTATATAAAGAACATCAGTGTGGAGTTAGATGTAGATGCCATTAATGATCAACTAGTCAATACCATCTTTGACCATATAAAAGGCAATAATGGAACAGCATCACTTAACTTTATTATTACCAATAAAAAGGAACAAATGGCAATAAGTATGCGGTCAAGTAAGTTTCAAGTCTCTTTGTCAAATGAAATGCTGAAAAGTTTGGACGAAATGGGTTTAAACTACAAATTAAACTAATGAATAATAGGTAATAAAATAACTAGAACTGACATTTTGTTTGTATTTTATAAAATGGGTTCTAAATTGCAATGGAATATCAACAATATAAAATAAATAAATTATGGCATTACAAATAACAGACGCTAATTTCGAGGAATTAGTAATAAACTCAAAAGTTCCTGTATTGGTAGATTTTTGGGCAGAATGGTGTGGACCTTGCAGAATGGTGGGTCCTGTAGTAGATGAGTTAGCAACAGAGTATGATGGAAAAGCGGTAGTGGGTAAAGTTGATGTTGACAGTAACCCTAAAATTGCTACTGAATATGGTATTATGAGTATTCCTGCTTTGTTGTTTTTCAAAGATGGTAAAGTGGTTGATAAACAAGTAGGTGCAGTTCCTAAGCATATTTTAGCTGGAAAGTTAGATGCTCAGATGGCATAAAATTAGAAAATAATACTTTTGAAAATCCCTTTAAAATATTTGAAGGGATTTTTTATTTTTACATGCTTTGGAAAATACAATCAACGAAAAGAATTTATTGCAAACGGGCAACTTAGAGTTACTCGCGAAACAGGTAGTAGAAGGGTTTATAACAGGCCTGCACAAAAGCCCATTTCATGGCTTTAGTGTAGAGTTTGCAGAACATAGACAATACAATGCTGGTGAAAGCATAAAACACATAGATTGGAAACTTTATGGTAGAACAGAAAAGCTATATACCAAAAGGTACGAAGAAGAAACCAATCTAAGATGTTTTTTAGTAATTGATAATTCAGCTTCCATGTATTTTCCGACAGAAGGTTTGAGTAAAATAAAATTTGCCACCTATGCTTCTGCATGTATTACTTATATGCTAAAAAAACAGCGCGATGCAGTTGGACTTAATATTATTAATGATGCTGTAGCTTTTCAAACGCAAGCTAAATCGGGTTCAGTTCATGTAAAAATGATATTTAATGAATTGAATAAACTAAATGAAACTCCTACGGTAAAAGCGGGAAGTAAATTATCTGAAGGCTTACATCACATAGCAGAAACCATCCATAAGCGCTCTTTGGTTATTGTTTTTACCGATATGTTTAGTTCAGAAAATGTAGAAACACTTTTTGAGTCATTACAACATTTAAAATATTGCAAACATGAAGTAGTATTATTTCATGTTTACGATAAAAAATTAGAACTTAACTTCGATTATAGCAAACGCCCTTATTTATTTACGGATAGTGAAACAGGAGAAAAGCTAAAAATATTTCCTAATTTAATAGAAGAAGCATACAAAAAAAATTTTGAAGCCTTTAAGGATGAAATAAAACTTAAATGCGCCCAATTAAAAATAGACTTTGTTGATGCTGCCGTTGAAAACAACTTTGACCAAATACTGCTTGCGTTTTTGCAAAAAAGAGAAAAAATGAAATAATACGACATAATATTTTTTTTTCACAAAAAATGTCGTATTGTTGTGGGTGGGAAAAACGTATAAATCAACAAGGAAAGTAAAGTCCTATGAAACAATGGATAAAGACAACTACGTATCCATTATAGAAGAGCCTATCCATCAAGCTTATGTTTTGCAAAGTCCATTTTATGCCATTTTGAATATTTCATCTAACCTTCATAATGAAATGGATTTAGTCAATTTAAGTAGAAAAGGAATTCTTAAACAAGCCGTTACCAATATGGCTTTTAAGCTAGGTATTACACAAGAAAAAATTTGCGAAATATTACATATGAGTGCACGTAATTTTCAAAGAATAAAAGACAATGCCCCCCTCGATATTTACACATCAGAACAAACCATTGAAATGGCAAGTGTTTATGCAAAAGCACATAAAATATTTTCAAACGAAGAATCCATTAAACAATGGTTTCAAGCACCTAATTATGCCTTAGGCAATCAAAAACCTTTAGATTTACTCGATACCAGTTTTGGAGTAAAAATGGTTACAGATGTTTTAGGTAGAATTGAACATGGGGTGTTTTCTTAATTATGCATTTATACCGATTTGCTTTAACAAATTATATTGAAGATTTGAGTGGCTATGGGGCTAAACAATATGGAGGTAGATGGAATAGTGTTGGAAAGGCAATACTATACGCCTCATGCAGTCCTTCACTAGCTATGTTGGAGTTTGTTTGTAATACAAGTGGAATAGCCCAAGTGAGACAAACAAGCTTGTTAACTTTGAAGCTACATGATAATGTTGATTATGAGACAATAACACTTAATGATTTGCCAGATGATTGGCAGCAGGTTCCTTCTCCAGACTCTATGAGAAGAATAGGAGATAGATGGTTGAATGCCAGTAAAACATTAGGACTTAAAGTGCCTTCTGCTGTTATGCCAGTTGAGTTTAACTTTTTAATTAATCCAGCCCATAAAGACTTCTCAAAGCTAATTGTAGATAGTATTGTTCCAATGAATGTAGATAGTAGAATAATAAGATAAAGTATGATTGCATTTTCAAATTGTAAAATAAATTTAGGCCTTCATATAATCAATAAGCGTGAAGATGGTTTTCATAATTTGGAAACTGTATTTTATCCTATACCATTAAATGATACTATAGAGTTAATAGTGAATGAGAACAGCAAAGATGCTGCTGTTAATTTTCAATCTTTTGGTTTAGTAATAGATGGAGGTATAAATAATAATCTAATAGTAAAAGCATATCATTTATTGGCAAAAGATTTTCCATTAAAAAGCAGTCATTTTTATTTACTAAAGAACATTCCAATGGGCGCTGGTTTAGGTGGTGGAAGCAGTAATGCGGCATTTGCTTTAAAATTGATGAATGAAGCTTTTGGATTGAATTTGACACATAAGCAATTAGAAAAATATGCGGCTACTCTTGGAAGTGATTGTGCTTTTTTTATAGAAAATAAACCAAGCTATGCTACTGGAAGAGGGGAGTTGTTAGAACCTATTGATATATTACTCAAGGGCTATTATTTCGTGCTGGTAAAACCCAATATACATGTGAGTACATCAGAAGCTTTTAGTAATGTGCATAAGCGAGGAAATGGAAAAATAGAGCTAAAAGAGTTGATTAAATCTCCGATAGAAAATTGGCATAATTTAATTGAAAATGACTTTGAAAAATCAGTGTTTGTACATCATCCTGCAATAGCCTCTTTGAAAGAAAAGTTATATAAAAATGGTGCTATTTACGCTAGCATGAGTGGGAGCGGGGCTAGCGTTTATGGGTTGTTTAAAGATAATATAGACTTAAAGAAGGAGTTTGCAAACGAGTTTTACTTTAGTTGCATACTTTAACTAATTGTATCGCTTTCAATTACGCCATCTCTTAATCGAACAATGCGTTTTGCCCTTTTTGCAATATCTTCTTCATGGGTAACAATGATTACAGTATTGCCTTTTTGATGGATTTCTTCTAATAAATCCATTATTTCATGGCTTGTTTTTGTATCTAAATTCCCTGTTGGCTCATCTGCTAAAATAATAGCTGGCGAGTTTACCAATGCACGGGCAATTGCAACACGTTGACGCTGTCCACCACTTAATTCATTTGGTTTATGTTCTACTCTATCTCCTAAACCAACACTTTCTAATGCTTGCCTTGCTTTAGATAATCTTTGGGTTTTGGCTATACCAGCATATACCAAAGGTAATGCAACATTTTCTAACGAACTATTGCGAGCTAACAAATTGAAAGTTTGAAATATAAAGCCTATTTCTTTATTACGTATTTCTGCCAATTCATTGTCTGTCATGTGGCTAACATCTGTTCCATTCAGTTTGTAGCTTCCTCGAGTTGGTGTATCCAAACAGCCTAAAATATTCATTAATGTGGATTTTCCAGAACCCGAAGGCCCCATTAAAGCAACGTATTCACCTTTTTCTATTTTTAAATCAACAGTTACTAATGCATTAACAATAACATCACCAATTTTATATGTTTTTCCTATTGTATTTATATCAATTACTAAATTAGTCATGTTTTTATTATTAGATGCAATAAAGTGGTTTTAAATGAATTTGAATTGTATTTTTTGATAGAAGGATAAAAATAGATAAAAGGCTGCTTGAATTATTTGTCTAAGAATTTTGGAACTCTAAAATAATCGGAGTCTTTGTCGGGAGCATTAGATAGTGCTTCTTGGTGATTGATGATTAATTGAGGATCATCACTGCGAAGAACATTTTCATGCTCGTTCATAAATATAAGCGGCTCAATATTGTCCGTATTTATTTCATTCATTTTTTCAAAAAAAGAAATAATTTGAGTCATGTCTTTTTGCAGTGCTACTTTCTCACTTTCAGTAAAATCAAGCTTTGCCAAATCGGCTAATTTTTCTATTATTTCATTATTTATTTCCATAATTGTATTCAGCTAATTTATTGTTTATAATATTGTAAACCTTGTTTTTTAATTCATCCACATTATCCAAAGTCATTCCTGCAGTAGAAATGGGCTTATGAATAATTTGGTATCCATGACCCGGTTTTCCTTCAAAAACGCCTTGG
>JANMIV010000011.1:0-1667 GCA_031375995.1 Bacteroidota bacterium | reverse complement strand
GTTACATTAATCATTACCTTATTGGCTTCTTTAGTGGTAGCCTACATTATCAATCCAGTATTTGCGGTTGACTTTATGAAAACCCATGAGGAAGAAGCTGCTGAACGTAAGAACACCAAAGGCTTCAAAATAACTTCTATTGTGTTTGGGGTAATTGCTTTTCTTTCTTATTTATCGGGCAGTTTTGGTATGGGCAATTTTGTAGTTACCATATATGCATTGTATTGTTTCAATCGTTTTGTACTTTACAAAACCATTGGCAAGTTCCAAACTAAAACTTGGCCTGCCGTACAAGAATCTTACAGCAAGTTGATCACATGGTGTTTGGTTGGTTCACGCCCATTATTCATACTTTTAGGAACCATTGGTTTATTGTTTTTTAGTTTCTTTTTAGTATCAGTTCGTTCTCCTAAAATTGTTTTCTTTCCAGAGAGTGCCCCCAACTTTGTATATACCTATATTCAAATGCCAATAGGAACAGACCAGGCTAAAACAGATTCCATTACTAAAATAGTAGAAGAAAGAATATATAAAGAAATAGGCGATAGCAATAAAATAGTAGAATCTGTTATTTCCAATGTGGCTATTGGTGCAGGTGATCCTACACAATTTGAAGCAGGTGCGCAATCGCACTTGGGTAAAGTAACCGTAGCATTTGTTGAGTTTGGCAAACGCAACGGAGAAGGTACTACGGAGTATTTGGATAGAATTAGAAATGTGGTAAATGATATTCCTGGTGCACAAATTACAGTAGAACAAGAAAAGAATGGTCCACCAACTGGTAAACCAGTAAATATTGAGATTATAGGAGAAGAATTTGAAGAGTTAACCATGGTTTCAAAAGACCTAAAGCGTTACCTAGATTCATTGCAAATTCCAGGCATAGAAGAGTTAAAATCTGACTTAATTACCAATAAACCAGAAATACTAATTGAGGTAGATAGAGAAAGAGCCAATAGAGAAGGAATTACCTCTGCACAAATAGGGCAAGCATTGCGTGGTGCTATATTTGGTATTGAAGTATCTAAATTCAAAGATGCAAGCGATGATTATCCTATTCAAGTACGTTATAAATTTGACCAAAGAAACAATATAGATGCTTTGATGAATTTGAAAATAACTTATAGAGATATGAACATGGGTGGTATGTTGCGTTCTGTTCCTTTATCATCTGTTGCCAAATTAAAATATAGTCAGACTTATGGCGGTATTAAGCGTAAAAATCAAAAACGCATGGTTACACTGGGTTCTAATGTATTAACGGGTTACAATGCCAACGAAGTGGTAGATCAAGTAAAGAAAGCAGTGGCTAAATTTAACTTGCCTACAACAGTTACTGTAGATATGACTGGAGAGCAAGAACAACAAGCGGAAACAGGGGCTTTTTTAGGAGGTGCCATGCTGGTAGCTTTGGGATTAATCTTCTTGATTTTGGTAACACAGTTCAACTCACTATCAAAACCAGTAATTATTTTAAGCGAAATTATATTTAGTATTATAGGCGTGCTGCTTGGCTTCTCCATATTTAAAATGGATATGTCCATACTAATGACAGGTATAGGAATAGTGGCACTAGCAGGAATAGTGGTAAGGAATGGAATTCTTTTGGTAGAGTTTACAGATATACTGCTAGAAAATGGCATGGAATTGCGAGAAGCCATTATAGA
>JANMIV010000003.1:0-5362 GCA_031375995.1 Bacteroidota bacterium | reverse complement strand
CGTATTTGAACATATAGAACTGCAAGGCTTGCAAGGCAATGATGCAGTGAATAAATATTATGCTGATAATGCCAAATGGGCAAAAAAAATACTGATGCTTGATCCTTTGGGCTTGCATAAACTATTACCCGCAAATTGGTTAGTAGCACCATATAATTTTTTGACCAGTTTAATGCGCAAAAATTTAAAAGAAACCAATAACGATACCTTAAAAATTAGTACCAAAGATTTTTATTTGACAACAGATAAAATAGATAGTACTTGGGATATATTTTTAATGGCTCGTAAATAATAATACCTATAAAAAATTACTGTATGAAAGGAACTGGATTAGCCCTTGTTACGCCATTTAAAACGGATTTTTCAATAGATTTTGATGCTTTGTCAAAATTAATTGAACATGTAATAGCTGGTGGTGTTGAATACGTGGTAGCACTTGGTACTACTGGAGAAACTGCTACATTGACCAATGAGGAAAGAAAAGCGGTATATACTTTTATCCAACAACAAGTAAAGGGCAGAGTGCAGTGTGTGGCAGGTTTAGGTGGCAATAATACCGCAGAATTAACCCAGTATATCAGAGCTTTTGATTTTACAGGTTACGATGCCGTATTATCGGTAAGTCCTTATTACAATAAGCCAAGTCAAGAAGGCATATACCAACACTTTATGCAAGTGGCTGAAGCAAGTGCTAAACCTATTATATTATACAATGTACCTGCCAGAACAGGCAGTAATATGACTGCCGACACCACTATTAGGTTGGCCAAAGCCAATAGTAAATTTATAGCCATTAAAGAAGCCAGTGGCAATGCAGAACAATTTATGGACTTAATGCACCAAGCTCCGCAAGGTTTTGAAGTACTTAGTGGTGATGATAACTTAACAGTTCCTTTTATAGCTATGGGTATGAATGGAGTTATTTCTGTTATTGGACAAGCATATCCTCAAAAGTTTTCAAATATGGTGCGTGCTGCATTGAACAACGATTTTATAAAGGCACGTCAATTGCATTATGAGTTGTATCCAATTATGAAATCTATTTATTTAGATGGTAATCCGGGTGGTATAAAAGCATTATTAAACTTAATGGGTATTTGCGAAAATGTGGTACGTTTGCCATTAACAGCTATCAATACAGGTGCTTTTGAAACAATAAAGAAATACTACCATGAAACAAAGGCTTAATATAATTTTATTAGCCATAGCTTTTGTTTTTGGCTGTAACGATAAGCCACAAGTATTTAAGTTTAGTAACTATAGTATTGCAGAGATAAAATACCCTTTGCCTAGTGATACTATTCATGGCTGTTCATTTTCAGCTAGTATTCCTATTTTGGAAAGTGGAAATCCTGTATTAATAGATTCAATCAATTTTTTTATAGCCAATACCTATTTTACAAAATCGGCAAAAAGCAGTTTAAGTTTAAAAGAGAGGGTAAAGATAGAAGCAGATAGTTTTTATAAGGCTTATTTAAATGATTTTGCTGCATTTGGAGAAACCAATTTCCCATTATCGTATGAATATGATTTGAAATTAACCATTGCTTTTTTCAATGAACAATATGTTACACTTAAAAGCGATAACTATGATTATATGGGTGGGGCGCATGGCAATTACAGTACTTTGTATTACATGTTTGATGCAAAAACAGGCAAACGTATTCAACTATCAGCATTGGTAAGCGATACGAGTAAATTGAATAGCATTGCGAAGCAAATGTTTTATAAGCAAAAACAGATTGATACCACCAAAACACTCAATGACCAAGGCTATTGGTTTGAGAAGAATAAATTTGCGTTAAATGACAATTTCGGATTATTAAACGATACACTTGTTTTCACCTTTAATCCATACGAAATAACCAGTTATAGCGAAGGACAAACAGATATAAAAATTCCTTTACATGTAATAAAGTAAGATAAAGTACATTCTAATCACCGCAAATTATGCGGTGATTAGAATACTTATTCACCGCATGATGGTTTTTATAGCGTAAAAGTGCTTAAGAGCTAAAGTTTATTTCATAGTTGGTACTACGTCCGCCTGCACCATCTTTTTTCAGCACTTCCTTATTTATTAAATCTTGTATATCGCGCAAAGCAGTATCGGAGGAGCATTTACCTATTTTAGCCCATTTTGAAGAGGTGAGTTTTCCATCAAAACCATCTAATAATTTATTCACTATAAGCAGCTGTCTATTGTTGAATATAGTTTTTTCGTGGCGTTTCCAGAATTTCGATTTTTGCAATATTTGCCCCAAAACAACATCAGTTGTTTTTAGTGCATTGAGTAGGCAATTTAAGAACCAATTTAGCCATTCCGTTATGTTTAAATTGCCCTTTTGTGTTTTTTCTAATATGTTGTAATACTGTTTTCTTTCCTTTCTTATTTGTGCCGACATACTGTAAAAGCGTTGTGAACTATTGTCTGATCTAGCCAAAAGCATATCTGTTAAAGCGCGCGCTATACGCCCGTTTCCATCGTCAAACGGATGTATGGTTATAAACCAAAGGTGGGCTATAGCTGCTTTTAGCACAGGATCTATTTTTTTATAACCATTTACCCAAGTTACAAAAGCACGCATTTCCATTTCTAATAGATCGGAATGTGGGGCTTCAAAATACACTTTTTCTTTGCCCATTGCTCCAGATACTACTTGCATTGGTCCTGTGGAATTGTTTCTCCACTGGGCTACTGTTATTTCAAACATACCACTTCTGCCCAATGGGAAAAGCGCTGCATGCCAGGCAAACAAACGTTTTTTCGTTAATTTATCCTCATATTTTTGGGTAGCATCTATCATCATATCTACCATTCCATCGGTATTTCTATCCGATGGAACCAAGCCAGATATGTCCATCCCTAATTTACGAGCTATTGATGAGCGTACTTGATCTGCATTGAGTATTTCGCCTTCTATTTCTGCTGATTTAAGTACATCTAAAGTGAGTGTTTCTAGTGAGGCTTCGCTTTTTAAGTTAAAGCCTATTGCCTCCATTTTTCCTGTTAGTTTGCCTTGCAAATTTCTAACAGCACCCAGCAGTAGCTGTAGTTCGTCATTGTTCCAAGTAAAGGTGGGCCAATTGTTTTTTTGATGTATATAGGGCATTATTCTCCGCATATTATGCGGCAAATATAGTTGTTATTCTCCGCATGTCAATATTTTTTTCTATTTATATTGTTGATTAATAGATTTAAACAATGTAGTAAAGAATAATTAGCTTATTAGTTATTTTATTTATATCCGCAAAAAATGCGGTGAATAATTGATATATTCACCGCATTGCCTTTAATTGAGGAATTAAATGGTTTGGTATTATTACGAATTAGGCTCTAAAAGCAAAGTAATAATATTCTCCAACAACAAATTTTCTTGCGTATTGGCTAATAAATTTTTTAAAGTTAAACTGCTGTCAATATTGTATAAAATGGCATAAGGAATTTTTTTGCCTGTAGCATATTTCATGGGTTTCTCCAGCGGCTTTTTGGGGTTTACTCTATCTGCATAAATTTCTGAGGCAATGCCAGCACTGCGTAGCTGTTTAAGCATGCCTAGGGCATTTCCTATTTGGTTTTCATCCATGCAGCATACCAATACTTTGGTGCTTGACTGATTGAGCGTGGGAGGAAATAGGTTCAACTCTTCTATTACATCATACATTCTATCTAAGCCAAACGATATACCTACTCCAGAAACACCATTTAAACCAAAAATACCTGTTAGATTATCATATCGTCCACCACCGCCAATGCTGCTTTTTAAGGTGCCTTCAGTAGCAGCTACTTCAAATATGCAACCTGTATAATAAGAAAGTCCACGTGCTAAACTAAAATCAATTTTCAGATTGATTTCTTGGGCAGCAGTTTCTTTTAGTAAATTAAATATATAAGCTAATTCTTCAATGCCTTTTAAGCCTTCATTTGACGATTGCAGTTTTTGTGTAAGTAAAGCAAGCATTTCTTCATTAGTGCCTTTAATGGCAATAATCTCAAACAAAGTGGCTATTTCTGTTGCTGAAAAATCAAGTACGCTTAATTCCTTACTGACTCCTTCCATGCCTATTTTGTCTAATTTGTCTATGGCAACAGAAATAGTCATTAAGTGCTCAATTCCTTTTACTACTTGGGCTATTCCTGCCAGTATTTTTCGGTTGTTAATGCGCAGTTCGTAAGGAATGCCCAATTGGCTAAATACTTCATTGTATATTTGAATTAAATCCAATTCGTTTAGCAGGCTATCGCTGCCTACCACATCCGCATCGCATTGCCAAAACTCTCTATAACGACCTTTTTGCGGCTTGTCAGCACGCCATACGGGCTGCATTTGGTAGCGTTTAAAGGGAAAAGTAATTTCGTTTTGGTGCATTACCACATATCGGGCAAAAGGCACTGTTAAATCATAACGTAGTCCTTTTTCAGTAATCAATTTGGTTGCTTGCGGAATATTGTTGCTTGATAGTATTTCTGGGTTAAGTTCCTTTAAATAATCACCAGAGTTCAGTATTTTAAACAGCAGTTTGTCACCCTCATCACCATATTTACCAGTTAAAGTACTCAGGTTTTCCATAGTAGGTGTTTCAATAGGCATAAAGCCATATTTAATAAAAACCTGCTCAATGGTGTTTAATATATATTTTCTTTTGGCAACCTCTTGAGGTCCAAAATCGCGGGTGCCTTTGGGAATGCTTGGTTTTTCTTTTGCCATAATATTGGCCAGCAAAGTAAAGGCACTTGAGGCAAGTTTCAAAACAATAAAAGCCAATAGCGTTGGCTACTGGCTTTTATTGTATATACATTTTTATATATTGCTATGTATCTATTAGCTTTTAATAGTTAATTACAGCTTCTTTAGCTTGATTTCTCAAATTATTCCAGTTAATTTTATATCCATAAGGGCATGAGCCAGAAACGCGATTACCTGCTTGGTCAACGCCAAAAGTAACCGTAATTTCTCTGGTTAATCTTTTATGCGTTTTAATGCCACTTACTGGAATCCATGCGCCACCAAAGCAGGTGCTATTGCTTGTGAATACTACTGTTTCGCTAATTACAGTAGAAAATGGATTGCCATTGCGATTGGTTCCTGCTACTACCACATTGCTTAAGCCATCTACACTGCCAAAACCTGATATTTTAACGGTTGGAATACCTCCGCTGCTAATTAGTATTTCACGTTGGCGGTAAATGGCCCATGAGCGTTGTGTTCCATCGTCAAAAGTTACAGTCATATTACCTGTAATTTTATGTATTATACTTGGCCCACCAGCGGTTAGCAAACCAACCAAACCGCCATTTACGTTGGTTACTATATGCGTACCATTAATGGTTATGCTTTTATTGGTAGCATTGTTTTTTATG
>JANMIV010000538.1:0-3399 GCA_031375995.1 Bacteroidota bacterium | reverse complement strand
CAATTCATTTAAATGACTAAACATTTCGGCTACCAATTGCGTTTCAAATGCCGTTTGTGGTTTCATGTTTTCTATTTCAAAATAAACCTTGCTTAATGCTTCGGGTGTTTTTCTACTAGGTTTCATAATGGCCATGTTAGGAAACTCTTCGTCTATTACATTGTAAACAAAATTGAGGTAAACAATTTTTAAATTTTTGGAAACTACAGAGTCAGGGTAATATTTTATATCGCGGTATAATCCCATGGCCGAACTACCTTCTTTGCTTACATTATCGCGGGTACTATTTAATTGACCCCAAACTACAAATACTACAAAACTTAAAAGTAAAGCATATAAATTAGCAATAGACAGAAACATAAAACCAGTTACTTCATTGTGCGATCTTAATACTTTTACTTTTATGTGTTTTCTAACTAAATAGGTTAAAAAACCTGAAATGGAACCAAATAATATTGTTAAACTAATAAACAGTAAAAAGGGCGGCATTTGAACCAAATAGTATGTAATTGCCATTTTTATATGTGTTGCTAACTGTGTTCAAAGGTGAATTTTGAACAATAAATGTGATTACACCATTGGAAGTTTAAATTGTAAATTTCACATATTTTAGGCAGATTGGAATATTAGATTGAGAAATTTCGCCCTTGTTGGTGTTGCTTCGCTAGAACAACAACGGGAGGAAACCGATTAAGATCCCGCTCATTTTATTTGGCTATGGCTTTCTGTTAAATTAAAAAAAATCAACCAAATAAAAAATGTGAAAGAGTATTTAGGCGACTGAACCAGAAACTATTGTCTGTCTATGTAATTAATTATAACAATGATAATATTTTATCATCCAAATTATGTTTAGTTACTATATCAGCAATAAATTTATATGTCAGGTCAAAAGCAAAATTATTCCCAAGTCCTTTAAGTTTTTTCAAGAATGAACTAAATGAGCCTATTGAACTATTTATAGTATTTGTTTCAGTATATTTTTCAGACTTAATTAACTTTAAACTATTTAAAATGGCACTTCTTTCTTCTTCTGATTCTGTATTATCGAAAATAATTTTTACTAATTCTTTTTCAGTTTGTGTCAAAACAAAATCATTGTTTTTAGATAAAAAATCCTCTGATGAATCATAGTGGTAATTATCTCCTATATGAAGATTTTTCGCGTTGATTTTAGCTCCTGTAAAATTGTATTTATTCATTATTTATATTATAAAACACATCCCCAATATTCAAATTTTCACTAATTATATTACTCGTGAAAATAAAGTAAACGTTAACTATTGTATCACTTCTTTTTTGTTTAGAGTACTCAAATCCAATATGTTCTGGACTCATTTTAACCTTAGCTATTATTGAACATATAGATTCTTCCGTTCTCTTTTTTACATCACTATTTTTCGTGTATAATGAAAGCAGCTCTAATTCATTATGTAATTTTATATTTGAATTGAAATTGTTTTTTATATAGGCCTGTTTTTCTTTGGTATTTATAATTGTTTCGTACTGAGAGCCAATAGCTTGTTTAAAATTAATCGAATCAAATGAAGATAGTATTGTATTACTGTTATTCGAAATCAAATCAGAAATGTGAAATGTTGATTTCATACTAGTATTCATTTGTCTCCAGTTATTTTGAGGTAATATGCTCAATGCGGAAACACCAATTCGTTCTGATAAACCAGTTACTGAACTCATTCTAGAATTTATTTCACTCCAATTATTTTGAGGTAAGAAACGATTAATACTCAAAGCGGAAGCACCAATTCGTTCTGTTAAACCTGTTAATGAACTCATTCTAGTATTTATTTCACTCCAATTATTTTGGGGTAACAAATGATTTATACTCAAAGCGGAAGCACCAATTCGTTCTGATAAACCAGTTACTGAACTCATTCTAGAATTTATTTCACTCCAATTATTTTGAGGTAAGAAACGATTAATACTCAAAGCGGAAACACCAATTCGTTCTGTTAAACCTGTTAGTGAACTCATTCTAGTATTTATTTCACTCCAATTATTTTGAGGTAAAATTTGATTTATAAATAATGTAGAAGCACTAGCTCGCTCCAAAATATTAGTCATTGAATACTCAGCTGAATTAACTTTACTAACATCATTATTTATTATACAACAACTTGAGGCAATTTCTGTGGCCTGAAGAACCTTGTATAGATTTGTATGATCAATAACCGCTGTTTTTGATTGTTTAAAATTATTTTCATTTTCACTATTAGAATTAGAAGTCCAGTTCTCAGCCATATTATATATAAGTTTCATTTAAAGTTATTTGACTAATTCAAATATTTTCTCGACAAAAATAATGTTTTTTATCAGCTTTAGTGCAGTATTTCTATTTTATAAAAACCTTCTTTCAATTCACAATTCTAGCCAGTATTAAAAATGAGTCTTTGGAATGTAGAAAGTAAGCAAAGTTTTTACTGTTATAAAGCTATGTACATACAAATCAACAAACAAAAAAAACACCCTTGCAAAACTTGCAGAGGCGTTTAATTTAACACTTAACTATACACTATAAAACAAAACTAGTAATTACATCGGTAAACACTAGGGTTGGGTCTGCGCCAACTCCTGCTATTTTCCCCTTGTTGGTGTTTTGGCGAAGCGACACCAAGAAGAAATAACTGAAGCATCTTTAAAAGGAGCGGGAAAATAGACAACACCAAGTAACGTTCCTTATTCCGCTTTGGCGTAACCAGAATGACGTTCCTGCAACATTATAACGCAAACGATGAATAGACAATTTTATTTAAAGACAATATTTTAAATTGTTGCTTTTGCAATGTCTCTTGGAGCAACTATACCTGTATAAGTTTTAGCATAAACATAAGTAAACTCTGCACCAAAAAACATAATAATAGAGGAATAAGAAACCCATAACAAAATTAATATAACTGAACCAGCAGCGCCATAAACCGAGGCTGGATTTGCTTTTCCAAAATAAAAGGCAAGTGCCGTTTTTCCTAAAGTAAATAATATTCCTGTTATTAATGAACCTAACCAAACGTGCTTCCATTTTATTTCAGCATCGGGTAAAACTTTAAACATTAATGCAAACAAAAATGAAATGACTGTAAGTGATAATGAAAAATTAATTGTGCTAAAAACTGAAATCATAAAGGGCGAAGTATCAACTTTTATCCAATTACTCATGGCAGCTATTGCGGTTGAAATAACTAAGGAAATAGTTAACAAAAAGGCTATGGCCAAAATTAATCCAAACGAAAACAGCCTTGCTTTTAAAATAGGTAAAATACCATTTTGTGTTACTGTTTTAACTTGCCAAATTAAATTAAGTGTTTTTTGTAATTCAACAAATACCCCTGTGGCACCAATTAGTAGTACAATTACACCAATTATAGAACCCCAAATTGTGGC
>JANMIV010000500.1:0-3141 GCA_031375995.1 Bacteroidota bacterium | reverse complement strand
TTTGATGGAAATTTTGAAAATGGGTGATTATAACCTAGAAGTAATACATGAAACAGACAATGCCGAAGAAGCGTATCAACTCATTATGGTGGGCACACTAAAACCCGATTTGGTGTTTTTAGATGTACAAATGCCTCATTACAGTGGATTTGATTTTCTGCGAAAGTTTAGCCATATACCTTTTCATATCATATTTATCACTGCATACGAGCAATACGCCATTAAAGCCATCAAATTTTCAGCTTTAGATTACTTACTCAAACCGATTGATGCAGATGATTTGTCAACGGCCATTCATAAATTCAACCGCCTAACTCAAGAGGCCAACAATACGCTTATCAATAACTTTAAGCAGAAACTAATAGGCAAAACCCTTTTTCACAAATTGGCCATAGCCTCCAAAGACGAAATTGTATTTGTTGATACCTCCAATTTAGAATATTTTAAAAGCGATAATAACTATACTGCTGTTTACTTGTCAAATAGCACCCCTTTAATATCATCTAGAAACATAGGGTATTATGATGAAATTTTGACTGAACACCATTTTTTTAGGGTACACAATTCTTATTTGATTAACCTGAAAAAAATAAAAAAATACCATAGAGGTAAAGCAGGCTTGATAGAAATGGAAAATGGAGAGAAAATTACCATTTCCAGCAGAAAAAAAGAGGAGTTTGTAGAACTATTCAGTTTGCATTAATTAAATATTATTGAATATTTTCTTATTGGTTATCACTATGAAAAATAGGCAAATTAAACTAAGCACAGAAAGGCTTTATATGCGCGAGTTTACCAACCACGATGCGCAAATGCTTTTGGATATGCACCAAGACCCTGCCATTACCAAATATACTGGCGACCCTATACCTTGGGATAATTTGGATATGGTGATAAAAATTCTGAATGAAACCATTATCCCTCAATACAAAAAAGGAATAGGTAGATGGGCGGTCCATTTAAAAAGTACCGATGAATTTATTGGTTGGTGCGGTTTAAAAAATATAGAAGAAGAAACCGATTTGGGATACCGATACCTACAAAAATATTGGGGCAATGGCTATGCCTTGGAAGCTGCAAAAGCAGTATTGGCCTTTGGAGTACAACAACAAATACCGCATATAATAGGCCGCGCAGCTATTGAAAACAAAGCATCTGTTAAAATATTGGCTCAAATTGGTTTGGTATTTGATACTTATTATACCGATGAAGAGAGCTTGCAAGAGTCAGTAAAATACATTTACAAAGCCTAATATAGGTTTTCATACCATAGCCCAAGCCAAGCAATTTTATAGTAGCCTTATTATGAAGCTAAAAAATAAGCCAACTGGGACTAGAAATATTTTTTTGTTACATAAATCTATACTAAATCTGTAGCATAAATATACGCTATATGATTACCATTATAAACCGCAGATTTTTACCCAATAAAATTAAAGTTACCGCTTGGGAGGTATTGGCTCCTTATTTTACCCAATTATTAGAACGCAGCATACAATCTAAAACCGATTTAGAAAATTGGTTGAAAGACAGAAGTGAGTTAGAAGCCTTTGTAAGCGAAGACTTGGCTTGGCGTTACGTAAAAATGACCTGCGATAGCAATAACAAAGATTTAGAACAAGCGTATTTGTTTTTTGTAACCGAAATAGAACCACAAATTGCTCCATTAAGCGATCAATTGAATAGAAAATTAGTGGCATGCCCTTTTATAAATGAGCTAGACCACGATAAGTACTTTATATATTTACGAGGTGTAAAAAAGGAAATAGAAATATTTAGAGAGGAAAATGTGCCTTTAATGGCAGAAATAGCTACCGAGAGTCAAAAGTATGGCAGTATAGTAGGTGGTTTAAGCGTGGAAATAGATGGCAAGGAACTTACCCTGCAACAAGCAGCTAATTTTTTGAAAAATCCTGATAGAGCCAAACGCGAAAATGCTTTTTTGAAAATAAATGAAGTGCGCCTTGCCCATAGTCAGGAATTAGATAATTTGTTTGATAAACTGATTGCACTGCGCCACCAAGTGGCTATTAATGCAGGTTTTGATAATTTCAGGGATTATATGTTTGCCGCATTGGGTCGCTTTGACTATACACCTAATGATTGTTTTGCTTTTCACGATGCCATACAAACAGAAGTATTGCCTTTGGTGAAAGCCTTTAACGAAAAACGCAAAGCAGAGCTTGGTTTCGACTTAAAACCTTGGGATATGGAAGTAGATACCCAAAACCGTGAGGCTTTGGAACCTTTTACCACAGGCGAAGATTTATTGGCACGCACGGTTAAATGCTTTAAAAAAGTAGATGATTATTTTGCTTGGTGTATTAGCACTATGGATAATATGGATAGGCTTGATTTGGAGAGCAGGAAGGGAAAAGCACCAGGAGGGTATAATTACCCAATGGCAGAAACCAGCGTTCCGTTTATATTTATGAATGCAGCTTCCTCTACCCGCGATGTAGAAACCATGGTGCACGAAGGAGGCCATGCGGTGCATTCTTTCCTAAGCAAAGATTTGGAACTAGCCGCTTTTAAAAATTGTCCTAGCGAAGTGGCAGAGTTGGCAAGTATGAGCATGGAACTGATTAGTTACGAAGGACAAGATGCTTTTTACCCAGAAAAAGAAGATTTTAATCGTGCCAAAGAAGAGCATTTGGAGGGTATAATTAAAATATTGCCTTGGATTGCCACCATTGACAAATTCCAACATTGGATATATACCCACCCAAAACATACCTCACAAGAGCGCAAAGACTATTGGGTGCAATTAAGCAAAGAGTTTGGTACTGGCATGGTAAATTGGACAGGTTTTGAAAATATACAAGCTTACACATGGCAAAAACAATTGCATTTGTATGAAGTGCCATTTTACTATATAGAATATGGAATGGCTCAATTGGGTGCATTGGCAGTATGGAAAAATTATATAACTGATAAGCCAACTGCTCTGGCGCAATACAAAGCTGCCTTGAGTTTAGGTTATACCAAAACCATTGGCGATATATACCAAACTGCCGGTATTGAGTTTAACTTTACCGCTCCATATATCAAACAATTAATGGCTTTTGTTAAAGACGAATTGGCTAAATGTAGTTAAGCAAATACATACTATTTGTAAAAGAATAAAACTAAAAGCAATCT
>JANMIV010000440.1:0-5714 GCA_031375995.1 Bacteroidota bacterium | reverse complement strand
ATAAAACCAAGATCTATTAGAAGTAGTTACTTTGGTAATTCCATAATCTAACAGCACATTCTTGTGCCCTTCAGCAAATCTCTCACACGTATCCTCTTCATCAATTGCTCTAAACGCTCTTATTTTTATCATATTTTTATTACATATGGTAATAAAATTGTTTTTCTTTTGGCTTTCTTATAGACAGAGCAGTAGGCTTTTCTGCTTCGTGCAATTTAAACATAAAAATGGCAGTTTCGTGCTTATTTAGTTGCCATAATTCTTGAAAATCATTGTACGCCTTGATCATTAGCGAGTTAGAATGTACATTAAATGAATTTTTATTTTCATTTATTAAACGTAAAAACATAAACAGTGATGCAGAAATAGGTTGAAAAGATAAACCCATCTCATTTGCCTTAATCCAAACCCTTTGCAAAGCAGAACCTGCATTTATGAAAGCCATTGAATCGCTCGAATTTGCGGTTATTAGCCCAACAGCAGATGCATTTAAAATACTTTTTGCAGAAATTTTTTTAAATCCTGTTCCTTTATTCCATTTACGCAAATAAGCAATGGCTCTTTCATCTGCAGCCATGCTCAAGGCAGCTTTATCGCTTACAGACATTTCCATGGTTTCAATATCTATGCCATCTCCTGTAGCTAATGTTTGCTTCTCATTCCATCTCAATTCCTTTACAAAAGCATCGTAATGGCCTTGTGGATGCAGCACGCGAACCATATCGGTAGTGGTTACAATCTCTGCCACCTTTGTTAAGTCATTGGTATTGTGAATCCAATTTAAGCCAATTCCATCATAACCCACTATTTCATTGTGCAAACTATTATACTGTTCGGTAGTAATTATCTCTTTCTTTTCTACTTTTCTATTGGTATTTCTTAAATAGATTGAATCCAAAAGACCATCTTTATTTCCAACAAAAGTCTCAAATTGAATAGCGGCAATTAAATTTTGAGTATTATTGGGAATAAAATACTCAATCTGCATTTTTAAATCATATTCAGACGACTTAATCCTTATATTCTCTATTGCTGCGCCAAAGCCTACATAGCTCCCATAATGATTATAATCTAAAAAAGAATAAGAATTGGCCACTTCATGGTATAAATACAAGGTTTTATTTTTCCATATCCACTTCCATGGCTGCATATTTCCGCCACTAGGAGCGTGACAAGCCGCTTCAACAATATTGGTAACAGTTTCTTTAGAAACATCAATTGCATTTTCAGTTAAATGCACAACTGGTTGCTCCAATTGGGCAAAATATTGAATTCCCTTTTCCAAAGGTTCTTCCTGAGGATTATAAATATCGCCTTTTATACTCTTTGCATCTACATCAGCAATCAACTCTTCCATATCTATATAAAAGCGCCCCGAAACGTGCAACTGATCTAATAAAATTCTTCTGCTTACATCAGCCCCCAATGCGCCACCTAAAGCAACGGCTGAGGCTAATTGAGGCCAAGTAGTTATTGTCTGTTCTACTTCTAGCATACTTGCTTTAAGTCTGGTAGAAATGGTATCAACACCAACCATTGGTAATATATAAGGAATTTTTTGCTCATTGGTCAATCCCTTAATTTTTAAAGGATCTAAATCTCCAACCAAGCCATGCAAAAGGGGGCGTTCTGGCTCTAAATCAAAACGTTCTATATCCATCATACCCCTATCACTGGTATCCATAATAACAGGAATTTTGAGTTCTCTTGCTTTATAACGAGATTGAATTTTTATATCTAAACCATCGCATTCGTCAACTAATAAATCCAAATTGCCTCCTTTACAAAAGAAGTCGTCCATATTTTCACTTGTCAAACCCTCATCAAAACAAACCACTTTTAAAAAAGGATCCATTTCCGCTATTTCGCGAGCAGCCATTACTACTTTAGGAATCCCTAAATTATGCACTCCAGACCTAATTCTATTGAGATTACTAAGTTCCAATAAGTCAAAATCGGCCAAACGCAACTCACCAAAACCCCTCTCCATAGCCAAGGTTAATGCAATACTTTGCCCAACAGAAAGACCAATAACACCTACTTTTTTTAAAGACAATACTTCACGTTCCTCAGGTGTTATTTTGTACTGATTTCTATTGGTTCGCACTAAAATAAACTCTTCTTCATCTAATAAATGAACCAATCTATTGCTCCAGCTATAATAAACCCAAACACCATAATCGTGCATCGAAACACCATTTAAGTGCTCATTAATCATTGTTTTATATTCTTCATCGCTTAACTTACGAGTAGGATTTAGTGATTTTATTAGCTCCCTTAACTGGCTGTATAACTCATCAAAAACAACAGGTTTATTATGCAAGATAAGCTCTTCAATCACCTCTAAATCAGACTCATTACGCCTGTTAAGGATTTGCACAGTGTAAGAAAATTGTATCATATTTAAAAATATCAAATTAAATCATTTTTGGTAACTATTTTTAATTATTTTTGTTTCGAAAATAGTTTTGCAAGTAAAAGTTAAAACAAATACTTTTGAAAGCTGTAATTATAAATTTTATGGAAACTTCTGACATAAACGAAAAAATAAAAGTTCTTTACTTAGATGATGAGGAATTTAATCTTCACGCTTTTAAAGCTACATTCCGTTTTAAATATCAGGTTTTTGTTACCACAAAAGCATTAGACGCACTCAGATTAATTGAAGAAGAAGGTATTTTTATTGTTATTTCAGACCAAAGAATGCCAGAAATAACTGGTGTTGAATTTTTAAAAATGTTAGTAGCAAAATTTCCGAATACTAAACGTATTATGCTTACTGGTTACAGCGATCATAATGATACTGTAAATGCCATTAATGATGGTAAAATATGTCAATATGTTACTAAGCCTTGGAATGAAGAAGGTTTAGACGCTATTATTCAAGAGTCGTGCAAGCAATATTTTGAAGAAGAAGAAACTAGACAAAAAGCAGACCAACTAGAAGATGTAAGTAAAGAACGTGATCAATATAAAACAGAAAGTGATCAAATAGAGTTCATGCTTCGTCAAAAGCTACTAGAATAGTCTTTATTTAGTCACATAAACAAAAAAGGATGAACTGTAAAAAGTTCATCCTTTTTTATGTAAGCATTTTATTAAATGCTTAAAGCTTGTTCTATATCTTCTAATAAATCATCTATATCTTCTACGCCTACACTTAGCCTTAAAAGGTTGTCAACCACCCCAGCTACTTCGCGTTCTAACTTTGGTATAGACGCATGAGTCATAGTTGCAGGATGGTTAATTAAACTTTCAACTCCACCAAGGCTTTCTGCCAACGTAAACACTTTGAAATTAGAAGCTACTTTAAATGTATTTTCTATAGATTTATCCTTTAAAACAATGGATATCATTCCACCAAAGTCTCTCATTTGCTTCTTCGCTATTTCATGATTGGGATGTGTTTCAAATCCAGGCCAATATACCTTTTCTATTTTAGGATGTTTAGCCAATGCTAAGGCAATGGCTTTCCCATTTTCGCAGTGTGCTTTCATTCTTAAATGTAAGGTCTTAACACCTCTCAATACTAAGAAACAATCTTGAGGACCAGGGGTAGCACCACAACTATTGTGTATAAATGCCAATTGGGCAAATAGTTCATCATCGTTTACTATTAAAGCTCCCATTACTACATCGCTATGCCCGCCCAAATATTTAGTTACGGAGTGCATAACTATATGTGCTCCCAAATCTAATGGATTTTGCAAATAAGGCGAAGCAAATGTATTATCAACCCCAAGTAAAATATGATGGTCTTTTGCTATTTGAGCGCAAGCCATAATATCAACTATCTGCATGGTTGGATTAGTGGGAGTTTCCACCCAAATAAGTTTTGTATTAGGAGTTATATGAGAAACAATACTTTGGGCATCGTACATATCAATAAATTTGAATGTAATACCAAAGTTGGCAAATACTTTAGTAAACATTCTATAAGTACCTCCATACAAATCATTACTTGTTATTACCTCATCACCAGGCTTTAACAATTTTATAATGGCATCTATTGCGCCCATTCCACTGCTAAAACACAATCCGTGCTTACCATTTTCTAAGGCTGCCAAACATTTTTGTAAGGCATCGCGGGTTGGGTTTTTACCTCGTGCATAGGCATACCCTTTATGCTTACCAGGGCTTTCTTGCCAATAAGTAGATGTTTGATAAATAGGTGTCATAATAGCACCAGTTGTTGGATCAGGTTCCTGACCTGCATGTATTGCTTTTGTGGCAAATTTCATTCTAAGTATTTCTTTAAATAAAGTTGCAAGTAATGCAAATAATTTTAGATTTAATGCGTTGTGTAGTCTTTAAAACATGGAAAAAACAAAACTACCTTTTATCTGGCTCATTTGTTGCGTATGCTTTTGCATTGGTCTATCATTTTACCGCGTTTATTTTACGCAAAAAACATTCTTTGTATTCCTCAATTGGAACTTATTCTTGGCCATCATTCCCTTATTTATATCGCATTTGCTAACGAGCAATGCTTTTCTCTACAAAAGTAAAATAGCATTTGCATTGGGTCTTGTTATTTGGATTTTATTTTTTCCCAATTCTCCGTACATTTTCACCGACTTGTTTCATATTAAGGTACGCACCATAATGCCCATTTGGTATGACCTAATATTGATATTGTCCTATGCTTTTATAGGATTAATGATTGGATTTATAAGCTTAAATCAATTGCTACAGATTGCTAGGCAATATGTTTCCAAAACTACAACAACTATTTGTACCATAGTACTCTTTTTCATCAGTAGTTATGGCGTTTATTTAGGTAGATTTTTGAGATGGAACAGTTGGGATGTGGTAAATGAACCTATAAAAATATGGTATGATGTAAGCGATCATATTACAAATCCAACTCAGAACGCTCCAATATGGGCAATGACGCTCATTATGGGTATTTTTCTGAATATGATTTATTGGAGTTACCAATTTACAAAACTACAGGAGTGATTTCTTTTTGCGGTATTTCAATGAATATGCTAATTTTGCAGCTTATATTTTAGTAAAAATGAGTTTACAAGATCAAATTAATACAGACGTGATAGTTGCCATGAAGGCAAAAGACGAAATAAGTTTACGTGCGTTACGTGCGTTAAAAAGTGCTTTATTATTGGCAGCAACGGAAAAAGGAGCCAGCGAAGACGGAAAAGTAACTGATGAAGCAGCTATAAAAACCTTTCAGAAGTTAGCCAAACAACGTAAGGAGAGTATGGATATTTTCCTCCAAAACAATCGTTTAGAACTTGCTGAAAAAGAAAAAGAAGAACTAGCTGTTATTGAACGCTACCTTCCAAAACAAATGAGTATTGACGAAATAAAAGAAGTATTGCGCAATATTGTGAATGAAGTAGGCGCAACCAGCATAAGTGAAGTTGGAAAAGTTATGCCGGTGGCTATGAAAGCACTGGCAGGTAAAACAGATGGTAAAACCATTCAAAATGTATTGAAAGAATTATTTTAGCATCCTTAAAAAGAAAAACAGAATGACAGAAAATGAAAAAAGAATAGCCAAAGCTTTTGAAAAAAAAGAATGGCCAGTTATAAAAACTACGGATAGTTGGGCCACTTTTAAAATAATGGCTGAGTTTGTGGAAGGTTTTGAAAAAATGAGCAAAATAGGTCCCTGTGTTTCTATTTTTGGCTCGGCACGTACCAAACCCGACAATCCGTACTATTTAATGGCAGAAGAAATTGCTGCAAAA